>JBILYA010000310.1:0-3340 GCA_044378065.1 Burkholderiales bacterium
TCCGGGCAAACACACCAATTTCACCTGCCGATATTTCCGAATAAATTTCAATATGAAAAGACGTCTCATCACCGCCATTGCCTGTCGTAATCAAGGGTCGCGCCTCTACGGCAAGCCACTACAGAATATGGATGTGGAAAAGGGGATTCGAATACTCGACAATATCATCGGCTGTTTGCAGACTATCGACTGCATTGACGAGATCATTCTCGGCATCTCGGAGGGAATTGAAAACGAGATATTCAAGAGCATCGCCGAAGAGAAAGGCCTGCGCTATATTGTCGGCGATCAGGTTGATGTGTTAGCGCGGCTTATCAAGTGCGGGCAGCTTGCCGGGGCAACCGACATTTTCCGTGTAACCAGTGAATCTCCCTTCCCCTATTTTGAGCCGGTCGAGGACTTGTGGCGCCGCCATCAAGAAGAAAAAGCAGACGCAACCTTCATCGATGATGTCATTGATGGATGCGGATTCGAAATTATTTCTTTAAAGGCCTTCGAAGAATCACACTCACAAGGCAGCAAAAAGCACCGCTCCGAGCTTTGTACGCTGTACATTCGGGAGCACCGCCAAAACTTCAAGATAATCAAAGCGAATCCTCCACCGGAGCTGGTTCGAAAAGATCTCAGGCTAACAGTCGACAACCCCGAGGATTTGGCAGTATGTCGGACTGTATTTGGCGTATTCAAGGACTTGGCTCCAAGAATTCCGGTTCCGGAAATCGTCAAGTTTCTGGATGCGAATCCCAAACTAATTGAATTGCTCGCTCCTTTCACGGAGACGGGGTATTCCACGATGTATCGCTGGGATTGAGATAGGCTCACAGAAGCCAATAACATTTGGAAGGATACAATGATAAATAAGGTAAAGAATTACGATAAATCGCGCGAGTTCTCCAGCCGGATTCAGGAGTTGATTCCCGGCGGCGCCCATACCTACTCCAAAGGCGACGACCAGTTTCCGCTGAATGCGCCGGGTGCAATCGTCCGAGGCAAGGGTGCCCATGTCTGGGATCTCGATGGCAACGAATACATTGATTGCAGTATGGGACTGACCTCGGTCTGTATTGGCCACGGCTATGAGCCGGTAGCGCAGGCTGTTTGTGATGCAGCGTTTCAGGGTACCAACTTCCAGCGGCCGGCCGCGATTGAATTGGAGGCCGCCAGGATATTCCTCGAAACTGTTCAGTCCGGGGATATGGTGAAGTTCGCGAAAAACGGCTCCACGGTGACGACGGCAGCAGTCAAGCTGGCACGCGCTTATACCGGGCGCAACCGGATTGCCATCGCGCGCGAGCACAACTTCTTCAGCTATGACGACTGGTTCATTGTCACCACCCCCTGCGACCGCGGCATCCCGGCATATGTGCGTGAGATAACGGCCGCATTCAGCTACAACAACTACGCGTCAGTCGAAGCGCTGCTGGCCAACAACGACCACGACATCGCCTGCCTGATCATGGAGCCGGTCAAATTCGATCCACCCAAGGATGACTTTCTGCACAAGGTTGCAGCATTGTGCAAGGAACGCGGCGTGATACTGATACTCGATGAAATGATTTCAGGGTTTAAATGGGGCCTGACCGGCGCGCAGAACTATTACGGCGTCAAGCCTGACATATCAACCTGGGGCAAGGGGATCGCCAACGGTTTCTCCGCCTGTGCCCTGACCGGGCGGGCGGATATCATGGAACTCGGCGGCATCCGCCGCGAAGGCGATGACAAACTATTCCTGATCTCCACCACTCACGGTGCCGAGACGACCGGGCTTGCGGCCATGATCGCCACCATCGAGGCATTCAAGCAGCACAACATGATCGAGAGCAACTGGGCGAGAGGCGCGGCCCTGAAGCAGCGCCTTGAACAGATCGTGCACAAACATGAATTGGGGGATGCGCTGCAATTGCTCGGCTATCCTTGCCTGTTCGCGCTGGTGTGTCGCAGTCCAGCAGGCGTGCCGGATGATGCATACCGTACCTTGATGATGCAGGAAATGATCGCCTGCGGCGTGCTGTTCCAGGGGCTGTTCTATCCTACCTGGTCGCATCAGCAAGCCGAAATGGATCATCTCGCCATGGCTTTTGACGAATCCTGCGCCGTATACCGCAAGGCCATCGAAGCCGGAACGACGGATGGCTTGCTGATCGGCCGAGCGGCAAAAGCGGTTTTCCGCAAGAAAATTTAACCAGAGATAGCGAAGACCACCAGTGAAAGTTGCATTGATTTCTCTCGACCAGAAGTGGGAAAATGAGCCACGGAAGACGAGATCGATATGTACGAAATGAACCGGCAGGACCGGCTGCCCGACCTGTACCGGATCTTGATATGAGCCTCAAACTTTGAGCGGCATGAGAGTTCTGATCCGCACCGACGCTTCGGTGGAAATCGGCAGCGGTCACCTGATGCGCTGCCTGACTCTGGCCGATCAGCTACGCAGTGCAGGTTCGGCAGTGGCTTTCGCCTGCCGCGATCTTCCCGGCGGCTTGTTCGATTTGCTGCAGACGCATGGATACCAGTGTGCCAGATTGCCTTGGGCTGCACCAGGCGGAAACGCGCAGCATGACGATGCCGAAGCAACGCTGGAAGCCGCCGGGAAACTGTTTCCAGATGGCCTCGATTGGCTGGTGGTGGACCATTATGGACTCGATGCCACATGGGAACACCTGCTCCGCCCCCATGTGCGCAAGCTCATGGTGATCGACGACCTTGCGAACCGGCCGCATGATTGCGACCTGCTGCTTGACCAGAACTACTATCGTGACCTGGATCGGCGCTATCACGGGTTGGTGCCTGAACAATGCGTTACCCTGCTTGGTCCGGCGTATGTATTATTGCGGCCGGAATTCGCTGATGCCAGGCAACGGCTCAGGTTGCGGGATGGGAGCGTAAGGCGCATTCTGGTTTTTTTTGGTGGCAGCGACCCTGCCAACCAGACACAAATGGCAGTGGAAGCATTGCAACTGCTGGACCGGCCGGATATCGGAGTGGATGTCGTGGTTGGGGCTGCCAACCCCAATCGAGATGCAATTCAGGCTTTATGTGATCAACTGCCCAATGTGGCCTTCCACTGCCAGGTATCCAATATGGCCGAGTTGATACTGAACGCTGACCTTGGTGTCGGTGCTGGCGGTGCCGCCATGTGGGAGCGGTGCTATTTGGGGTTGCCCACGATTACGGTGGTTTTTGCCGCCAATCAGGAGCGTGCCACAGAGGATGTTGCGGCTCTCGGCGCAATTGAATACCTGGGATGGTCCAGCCAGCTCAGACGGGAGGATTACGCTCAAGCCATTAGCGAAATGATCGAAAATCCACAGCGAGCGTGGCAGATCGGCAATGCGGCTCT
>JBILYA010000366.1:0-2902 GCA_044378065.1 Burkholderiales bacterium
GTGGGCGGGGATGCTGAGTGTCAGTAGCAGCAGGCCGACTTTTAGTAGACGGGAGACAGGGTTGTGTACGAACTTTTGCATGGGGCTTTTGCGTTTGAATATTACTTCGCTACTTCATGATTCGCCATCCGCTCCAGCGCCTTCACCATCGCCGAGTGGTCTGACTTCGCGCCGCCGTTGGCGCTGCAGGAGTTGAACAGTTCCTGCGTGGTTGCGGTATTCGGCAGCGATACGCCCATTGCTTTTGCGCCCTGCAACGCGAGGTTCAGATCTTTCTGATGCAGTTCAATGCGGAATCCCGGATCGAAGGTGCGTTTGATCATGCGTTCGCCATGCACTTCCAGGATGCGTGACGCGGCGAAGCCGCCCATCAGGGCCTGACGGACTTTGGCGGGATCGGCGCCGGCCTTGGAGGCGAAGACCAGCGCTTCGCTGACGGCTTCGATGTTCAGCGCGACGATGATCTGGTTGCACACCTTGCAGGTCTGGCCGTCGCCGTTGCCGCCGACGAGGGTGATGTTCTTACCCATCAGCTCGAAGATCGGCTTCACTTTGTCGAACGCGGCTTGCGGCGCGCCGACCATAATGGTGAGCGCCGCGTTTTTTGCGCCAACCTCACCGCCGGAGACCGGGGCGTCGACGTAATCGCAGCCGAGGTCGTTGATGCGTTTGGCGAGGCATTTGGTTTCGATGGGCGAGATCGAGCTCATGTCAACGACCGTTTTGCCTTTGCTCAAGCCTTCGGCGATGCCGTTGGCGCCGAACAGCACTTTTTCCACGTCCGGCGTATCCGGCACCATGGTGATGATGATGTCGGCTTTTTGCGCGACTTCTTTCGGACTGGCGCAGGCGGTGCCGCCGGCGTCGGTGAGTTCCTTGGGCACGCCGCTGCGGGAGTTGAGGAACAGCGTGTGGCCTCCCTTGATCAGGTTGAGGGCCATGGGTTTGCCCATGATGCCGAGTCCGACGAAGCCAATGTTCATGGTGTGTCCTTTGTTGCGTGTTGGAAAGGGCGGCGGCCGCAGGGGGCGGCCGCCGGGTGTCGCTAGAAAACGATTATAAGCGTCAGCCTGCCGGCTGCGCCTTGACTTCGCGATGCGGCTCGTTCCGGCGCAGCAGCAGCTGGCTGACCAGCACGACGGCGAGCAGGCCGAAGCCGATCAGGTCGGTGATCAGGCCGGGTTTGATCAGCAGGATCGCGGCGATCAGCAGCAGCACGCGTTCCCAGGCCAGCGCCCAGCGGTGCAGGTAGCCGAACATGCCGGCCGCGAGACAGATCACGCCGATGCTCGCGGTAAAGAAGGAGTGCAGGATGTCGGTCCAGGCGCCGATCATCAGTAGCGAGGGTTCAAATACGAACATGAAGGGCACGATGAAGCCGGCGGCGCCGATGCGTACCGCGGCCCAGCCGGATTCCCATAGATCGGCCTTGGCGAGGCTCGCTGCGGCAAACACCGCCAATGCAACAGGTGGCGTGATCGCCGAAAGAATGGCGAAATAGAACGCGAACATGTGTGCGGCCGGAGTTGGAGCGCCGAGTTTGATCAACGCCGGTACCAGCAGCGACACCATCACGATGTAGGCCGGCGTGGTCGGCATGCCCATGCCGAGAATGATGCCGGCGATGGCGGTGAGGACCAGCGCCAGCGGCAGCAGGTTCTGGGCAAGGCCGACGACAATCTGGGTGAAGACGATGCCGAGACCGGTGATGGTGACGCAGCCGATGACAATGCCGGCGCAGGCGCAGGCCATCGCAACCGCCAGCGTGTTCTTCGCGCCTTCTTCCAGTGCATCGAGCACGCTACGCCATGTGATGCCTTCGCGCGTTGATTTGCTGATGAGTGCGATCGGCAGGCACATCAGCGCCCCGACCAGCGCGCACAGCGGCGCCGAATAACCCAGGGTCAGGCCGATGAATATGGTGACGATGGGGATGAACAGGTGGCCACGCGCCATCATCACGTAGCCGAACACCGGCAGTTCGTTTTTCGGGACGCCGTGCAGGCCGTAACGTTTGGCTTCGAAGTGCACCGCGAAAAACACCGACATGTAATACATCACTGCAGGAATGATTGCCCACATCGCCACGGTGGCGTAGGGCACGGCAAGGAATTCCGCCATCACGAAGGCTGCGGCACCCATTACCGGCGGCATGATCTGGCCGCCGGTTGAGGCAGTGGCCTCGACGGCTGCGGCAAACGGCGGTCGGAAGCCGGTGCGTTTCATCAGGGGAATGGTCATCGGGCCATCGACCATGACGTTGGCGACAGCGCTGCCAGACACCGTGCCGAACAGGCTGGAACTGACCACCGCGACCTTGCCGGGACCGCCGGCGGTGTGACCGGTGATTGACAGCGCAAAATCCATGAACAGTTGCCCGGTACCGCTTTTTTCCATGAAGGCGCCGAACAATACAAACAGCATCACGTAAGAGGCCGACACGCCGAGCGTCGAACCGAAAATCCCTTCCGTTGAAAGATATAACTGCTCCATCAGCACCGGCGCCTTGACGTTGGTGAACACCAGCGCATAGATCAGGAAGGTCAGTGCGGTCAGCGGCAAGGCCCAGCCGAGCACGCGGCGCGTGGCTTCGAGGATGATCAGCACGGCGACGACGGTGTAGAACTTGTCCATCTGCGTCAGGTCATCGATGTAGATGATGCGGTTGGTGATCGCCTGATAGTTCAGGAAGATATGGAATATGAATGCCCACGAACCGAGTAGCATCAGGGCGTCGGTAAGGCGCCATTTCCAGCCGCCGCCGGGTTTGAGCGGGTAGAGCAGGAACACCAGCGTTAGCGCAAACAGCAGGTGGGTGCCGCGGAAGATCATCGCTTCCGGCGGACCGAAACCGGCAACATACATGTGGTACAGCGACATCACGATGGCAATTACGGCCACG
>JBILYA010000311.1:0-3322 GCA_044378065.1 Burkholderiales bacterium
GATACTCATTGCATTCAGCGCACGCAACACACGGGCGGCAACAGCGCCGCGGTTTACCACCAGTACTTTATTGAACATCGGATGCGGATTCCCGAAACAGAATAAAAAAGAAACGGGGAGCGCAGCCAAATGGGTGTCGGGCGCGCGCTCCGCGTTTCACGAAGTCATCAATAACTGGTCGGCCAGCTGCGCATCAGGTGCTGCCCGACGCCCTTGGTCATACGCAGTTTGTAGACATCGAGCATGCGGATCAGGTAATCGCGCGTGTCCTGCGGCTTGATCACCGACTGTGCGGCATACACCGCGGCGAGACCCCAGACATCGGCACCCTTGCGGATATCGGCCAGTGCTTCCTCGAAACCGGGCTCGCCATGACTCACGCCGTGCACGATCTTGGTGGCAAAGTCCGGGCTCATGAAACTGACTTCAGCGGAAGGCCAGGCGCCGACTTCATCGGAGTGACGGCCACCGCCCATGCAGACATAGGCACGTCCGTAGCTCTTGCGCACGATCACCGAAATATGCGGCACGGTGACCAGCGTCATTGCATTCATGAAGTTCATGATCTTGCCCGGGGCGCCGGCGCGTTCGGCTTCGGTGCCGATCTGGAATCCCGGAGTGTCGACCAGCATCACGAAGGGGATATTGAACGAGTCGCACATCACGATGAAATCAACAATCTTGCGGCAAGCGTCGGCATCGAGTGCGCCGCCGCGATGCAGCGGGTTATTGGCAATGATGCCCACCGATTTGCCGCCGAGGCGGGCCAGTGCGGTCACCGCGCTCTTGCCGAAACGCGGTTTCATTTCGAGCAGCGAATCCTTGTCGACGATGCACTTGATCACACGCTTCATGTCGTACACCTGCGTGCGGCTCTCGGGCAGGATGTCGAAGACTTTCGCCATGTCAGCACCGGAACCGGCAGGCACCGGCGCATCCGGCGGCGCTTCGCGATGGTGGCTGGGCATGTACGAGAGGAATTTCTTGATCTGGTCGAACACCTCTTCTTCGGTGTCGGCAAACTGATCGATCAGGCCAGTGGTTTCCGCATGCAGACGCCAGCCGCCCAAATCTTCGGCCGCAACTTTTTCGCCCAACGCCATCGACACCAGGCCGGGACTCGACACGGCCATGATCGCGCTCTTGTGCATGATGGCGAAATCGGACTGGCACATCAGCCAGGTCGATGAACCGAAGGACGGCCCGAATGCGGCGGCGGCCATCGGCACTTCGCGCATACGGCGGAACTGCGTGTTGTCATTGCCGAGCAGCAGGCCCATGCCGCGGGAACCCATCGCATCCGGCAGGCGTGCACCGGTGGATTCACCGATCAGCACCAGCGGCATGCCGCGCTCGGTAGCCGTGCGCTTCATGTGGCCGATTTTTTTGCTGTTGGTCGCCGAGGTCGACGCGCCCTTCACCGTGAAGTCATTGACCACCAGACAGACATCACGGCCATCGATGCGGCCGAAGCCGGCGAGTTTGCCGTCGGTCTGCGTTTCGTCTTCCTGTTCCGCGTAAACACCGGAAGATCCGAACAGGCCCGATTCAATAAACGAGCCTTTGTCCATCAGGTAATCGATGCGCTGGCGGGCATTCCAGATGCCTTTGGCGGTACGTTTCGCATATTTCTCTTCGCCGCCACCGGCCAATGCTTTGGCGCGGCGGGCTTCGTATTCCTGCAGCAATGCTTCGAATGCCATGTTAAATATCCAATTAAATCAATTATTTATAAATCAAGGCCGGACGCCGGCGTGATACTTCGGTCCGAGCTGACTGGCCAGCCGGCCCTGCATCGCATCGATGAACTGGCACAGATAGGGACGCGTCTCGCGCGGATCGATCAGGTCTTCAATCGCAAACGCTTCAGCGGTACGGAACGGCGAAGCGAGCTGTTTCAGTTCCGCTTCAATTTCACGCTCGCGCGCTGCGGGGTCCGGCGCGCTTTCGATTTCACGGCGATAGGCCGCTTTGACGCCACCCTCGACCGGTAATGAGCCCCACTCGCCCGACGGCCAGGCAATCTTGAAATTGAGTCCGGCGCGATCAATGAAGCCACCGCCGGCGACGCCATAACATTTGCGCACGATCACCGTGAACATCGGCACTTTCGCCTGACCGAGGATGTAACGCGTACGCACGCCTTCGCGCAGGATGGCATCGGCTTCGGATTCCCGGCCCACCATCAGACCCGGGATGTCGGCAAACAGGATGATCGGAATGTTGAACATGTCGCAGAGCTCGGCGAAGTGGCCCTGCTTGCGCGCTGCCTTGAAATCCATGATGCCGCCGACCATCGGATTGCTGGCAATGATGCCGACGACTTTGCCGTTCATCCGCGCCAGCGCGGTAATGACGGCTTTGCCGAAAGTCGGCTGAATTTCGAAAAACGAATTGCGGTCGACAATCATGCCGACCAGCTTTTTCATGTTGTAGGCCTGGCGGTTGGAGCGCGGCACGATACTGGCCAGCGCGTCTTCGCAGCGATCCACCGGATCACCGATGTTTTCAACTGGCGGCAGTTCCCAGACGTTCTGCGGCATATACGACAGGAAACGGCGGATCTGCTCAAAACAGTCCTGCTCGTTATCGGCGACGTTGTCGATGGTGCCGGCGGTATCGACCGCGACCTTGGTGCCGCCCAGTTCGTCCTTGTGCAGTTTTTCGCCGAAAGCCCGTTCGACCACCGGCGGTCCTGCAGCAAATATCTGACCCGTACCTTTGACCATGATCGACCAGTGGGCGAGGATCGCGCGCATCGACGGTCCGCCGGCGGTCGTGCCCATTACCGCGGAAACCACCGGCACCTGGCCCAGTAGTTCGATCGAACGCTCAATGCCGTCCTGGCCGTAACCGGGAACGACGGTGTAACCCTTACGCTTGGCTGTGTTGACCGTGCCGCCAGTACCGTCGATGAGGTTGATCAGCGGGATCCGGTACTCAAATGCGAGGTCTTCGATAAAGCCGCCCTGCCCGCCTTTGCGGCGATCGCTGCCGAAACCGGTGCCGGCGCGGATGGTGTAATCCTCGCCGCCGATCGCGACCGGGCGCCCGTTGATGCGGCCGATTCCCATGACATAGGGTGCCGGCTCGAAACTCTTCAGTTGTCCGGCGGTGTCATAAGTCGCCTTGCCGGCCAGTTTGCCGACCTCGCGAAACGACCCCGGATCGGCCAGCGCAGCCACGCGCTCCCGGACCGTTAGCTTGCCCTGGGCGTGGTGTTTGGCCACGGCTTCAACGCCACCGCAGGCTTCCGCCAGCTGGCGGCGCCGCTGAAGTTCGTCGATTTCAGGCTGCCAGCTCATGCCGGGGGTTTAATATT
>JBILYA010000312.1:0-3302 GCA_044378065.1 Burkholderiales bacterium
GAAGGTGGCACTCTACCGCTGAGTTAACCGCCCGAGCCGGCGCGAATTCTACCATTGGAGGCCGCCGGTCGCCAAACCGCTGGCTATAATCGGCTACTCATGCAAACCCAGAACATTACTGTCATCGGCGCCGGCATCGTCGGTATGGCGACCGCCAGCTATCTGCAGCGCGACGGCCATACCGTAACGGTGGTCGACCAGCGTCCCCCCGGTGAATACTGCTCCTTCGGCAACGCCGGCATCCTCAGCCCCGGCTCCTGCGTGCCGATCGCGATGCCCGGGATCCTGTCTCAGGTGCCCGGCTATTTGCTGGATCCGCTGGGACCATTGTCGCTGCGCCTTTCCTACTTTCCGCAGGCCTTGCCCTGGCTGCTGCGTTTTGTCGCGTCTGCAGACCGTCGCAAGGTTGAACGCATTGCAGACAGCCTTCGCGCTTTGCTGTCGCAGACTTTTGACGCTTACGCGCCGCTGGTCAAAAGCGCCGGCGTCGAAGACCTGATCCACAAAAGCGGTTACATGGTGGTTTACTCCGACCACAAGGCCTATGACGCCGACGCTCTCGGCTGGAAGCTGCGCCGTGATCGCGGCGTCGTCATTGATGAGCTGGATGCCGATGGCATCCGCGCGCGCCTGCCGCAGTTGCAGGGTGATTTTCGCGTGGGCCTGTTCCTGCACGATCACGGCTGGTGTGCCAATCCCGAGCGATTGACCAAATCGCTGGCCGTTGAGTTCGAACGCAACGGTGGGAAAATCCTGCAACGGCAGGTCCTCGGTATTGATGTCGGGCCCGACGGTCCGCGCTCTTTGAATACTGATACGGGCCAGTTGCCCATTGAAAAACTGGTGATCTGCGCCGGTGCGCATTCCAATGAATTCAGTGCGGCGCTGGGAGATGTTGTGCCGCTGGAAGCGGAGCGCGGTTATCACGTGACCTATTCCGATCCGCGCTATTCATTGCCGATGCCGGTGATGGTGCCTGAGCAAAAATGTTTCGTGACGCCGATGGAGATGGGCTTGCGCATTGCGGGGCAGAGCGAGTTTGCCGGTATCGGCGCGGCCCCGGATTACCGGCGTTCGGCGGTGCTCGGTAAATTGATGCAGCGCATGTTCCCCGGCATCAGCCGGGTGGATTCAACGGAGTGGATGGGACGGCGCCCTTCGATGCCCGATTCCACGCCGGTGATCGGCCGTGCTACCCGCTTCGGCAACGTCTATTACGCTTTCGGTCACGGGCATGTCGGCCTCTGCGGTGGTGCGCCGACCGGGCGGCTGATAGCGGATCTGGTTGCCGGACGGCCTTCGCGCATTGATCTGACGCCTTATCGTCCGGACCGGTTCTAGTCCGAATTCGGCGCGTCACAGTTGTGGCGTGACGTAAAATAGCGTCTTTTTTCCGGCCTCATCATGGTAAGAACCCGCTTCGCTCCCAGCCCGACCGGTTATCTGCATATCGGCGGCGCGCGCACCGCATTGTTCTGCTGGGCTTACGCCAAGCAGCATGGCGGCACTTTCATCCTGCGCGTCGAGGACACCGACCGCGAGCGTTCGACCGATGCTTCGGTGCAGGCCATCCTCGACAGCATGAACTGGCTGGGGCTCGATTACGAAGGCCCTTATTTCCAGATGCAGCGACTGGAGCGCTACAAGGCGGCGGTGGAGCAGTTGCTGCGCGATGGTCATGCCTATCATTGTTACGCCACACGTGAAGAAATCGACGCCCTGCGCGAAGCGCAGCGTGCGCGCGGCGACAAGCCGCGTTATGACGGCCGCTGGCGGCCGGAGAATGCCAAGCGGCTCGGTCTGACGCCGCCTGCAGGTGTGCAGCCGGTGATCCGCTTCCGCACACCGGACACGGGCGAAGTCACGTTCAATGATCTGGTCAAGGGTTCCATCACGGTGGCGAACGCCGAGCTCGACGATCTGGTGATCATGCGTGCCGATGGCATCCCCACCTACAACTTCGGTGTGGTGATTGACGATATCGACATGGACATTACCCATGTCGTGCGCGGCGACGACCATGTCAACAATACGCCGCGGCAGATCAACATCTATCGCGCCCTCGGCGCGAAGCTGCCGCTGTTTGCACACCTGCCGATGATTCTCGGCGCCGACGGTGAGCGCCTGTCGAAACGCCATGGCGCGGTGAGTGTGATGCAGTATTTTGAGGACGGTTATCTGCCGGAGGCGTTGAATAATTACCTCGCACGCCTCGGCTGGTCGCACGGCGATGAGGAAAAATTCACGATGCAGCAGCTGGTGGAATGGTTCGACTTGAAGCACATCAGCCGCTCGCCGGCTCGTTTTGATCCGGAAAAACTGGGCTGGTTGAATCAGCAGTATATGAAGGAAACTGAAGATGCACGTCTGGCGCAACTGATGCTGCCGTTTCTCGAACGCGACGGCTGTGACGTGGCCTCGGGTCCGGCGCCGCAGCGCGTGGTTGCGCTGCTCAAGGAGCGGGTCAGTACGATCGAGGGGCTGGCGGATGCGGCGGTGTTGTTTTATCGCGTGCTGGAGCCCTCGGCTGAGTTGCGTGCGCAGCATTACACGGCGGATGTGCGGCCTGCGATTGAAGATCTGCATCGCCGTTTCTCCGGCATTACCTGGGATCGTGCGAGCATCAGTGCGGCGATGAAGGCGGTGGTTACCGAACACAAACTGAAATTTCCCAAGCTGGCGATGCCGCTGCGGGTCATGGTCACCGGTGAGCCGCAGACGCCTTCGGTGGATGCCACGCTGGAGCTGATCGGCCGTGAACAGGTGCTGTCGCGCATGGCACTGGAATTAAAGGTCTTTCCGGGCTGAATTTCGGGTTTACAGTCCGGAAGAGCATCGGTATAATTCGCCGCTCTCGTGGGGGTATAGCTCAGCTGGGAGAGCGCTTGCATGGCATGCAAGAGGTCAGCGGTTCGATCCCGCTTACCTCCACCAGCAGAACACCTCGCTGTAATCAGACGTAGTCCCTATCGTCTAGAGGCCTAGGACATCGCCCTTTCACGGCGGTAACCGGGGTTCGAATCCCCGTGGGGACGCCACAAATAGAGAAGCCACCTTCACGGTGGCTTTTTTATTTGCTGTAACGGTACTGCGTTAGCCGATTCCATGGGGCGTCGCATTGCCCCGGCCAAAAGCATGGGTTAGATTCACCAATAGCTGCGCTGGTGAGGCGTGGTTTTTTATCCCGCATTCAGGAGTTCATATGGTTCAGAAAATCCGTTTGGTGATTCCGGAAGCGCCGTCGCCGCAGGCTGTTGCGGTGACCGAGACGCGTGCTGTCGCCAAGGGCGGCATCCGCCTGG
>JBILYA010000027.1:0-12782 GCA_044378065.1 Burkholderiales bacterium
CACGGCAAAAGCCAGATCCGGATACGACAGCTTGCGCATCACCGCCAGTTCTTCAGCAGTCAGTCGCGGATAGGCCTGAGGAACGACCAGACCGCCGTCGGGCGCCAAACCACCCAGAAGCACGTCGCAGAAACGCGCCACCGGCATGCGGCCGCGCGTGCTGACGTAACGCGCCGGCGAGGCTGTAGCCAGTCGTGAAGCAGGAACGCTCATTGCAGCGCTTCCATGCGGATACGGGTGATCTTGCCGGACACCACCGGCAGCGCCTCAATGCGCTGGATCGCGACATCGATTTTCTTTTCCTGCGTGAGATGGGTCAGCATGATGATGTCGACCTGCTGCTCACCGGCACGGGGCTCTTTCTGCACCAGCGCCTCGATCGAAATCGACTGGTCGGCCAGGATGCGGGTGATGTCCGCCAGTACGCCAGCCTTGTCGGCGACACGCAGCCGCAGGTAATAAGATGTCTCGACCTCACCCATCGGCAGGATCGGCACGGCCGACAGCTGGTCGTGCTGAAAGGCCAGATGCGGCACCCGGTTTTCAGGATCAGCGGTCAGCATGCGCGCGACGTCCACCAGATCAGCCACCACGGCAGAAGCTGTCGGTTCGGAACCGGCGCCAGCGCCGTAATACATGGTCTGCCCCACCGCATCGCCTTTGACCAGGATGGCGTTCATGACGCCTTCGACATTGGCGATGAGTTGGTGCGAAGGAATCAGCGTCGGATGCACCCGCAGTTCGAAACCGGATGCTTTGCGCTTGGCAATACCCAGCAGCTTGATGCGGTAACCGAGTTCCTCGGCGTAACGGATGTCTTCCTGCGTCAGTTTTGAAATCCCCTCTACATGGGCTTTTTCAAACTGCACCGGAATACCGAAACCGATGGCAGCCATGATCGACAGCTTGTGTGCTGCGTCAACACCCTCGATGTCAAAAGTCGGATCGGCCTCGGCATAGCCCATGCGCTGCGCCTCCTTCAGCACATCGGCAAAGGCGGCGCCCTTTGAACGCATTTCGGAGAGGATGAAATTACTGGTGCCGTTGATGATGCCGGCAATCCATTCAATGCGGTTGGCCGTCAGACCTTCGCGCAGCGATTTGATGATCGGAATACCGCCGCCGACTGCCGCCTCAAAAGCCACCATCACGCCCTTGGACCGCGCCGCCGAAAAAATCTCGTTGCCATGAAGTGCGAGCAAAGCCTTGTTCGCTGTCACGACATGTTTTCCGTTGGCGATGGCCTTGAGGATCAGTTCCTTGGCAATGCCGTATCCGCCAATCAGCTCGACAACGATGTCGACATCCGGGCTGCTCACCACCTCATTGGCATCGGCCGTGACGCGCGCTGCGTCGCCGACGATGGATTTGGCGCGGGCAGTATCCTTGTCCGCAACAACCGTCATGCGGATCGCACATCCGGCCCGGCGCGAAATTTCCTCGCTGTTGCGCTGAAGCACCTTGAACGTGCCGCTGCCGACGGTACCGATGCCGAGCAGGCCTACATTGATCGGTTTCATTGTTTTGCGTTTCTTTCCTGGTTCTTGCGGCCGCTTACAGCAGCCCGTCCTTGCGGAACATTTCCTTGATGGTGCGGATTGCCTGACGGGTCCGCGCTTCGTTTTCGATCAGCGCGAAACGCACATGGCCATCACCGTAATGGCCGAAGCCGGTGCCCGGTGCAACCGCCACCTTGCCGTCAAGCAGCAGCTTTTTCGAAAACTCCAGCGAACCCATTGCTTTGTACGGCTCCGGAATCGGCGCCCAGATGTACATCGTGGCCTGTGGCTTGTCGACCTTCCAGCCCATCGCATTCATGCCGGACCACAGCACATCACGGCGTCCCTGATAGATCTGGCGCACGTTCTCGACGCAATCCTGCGGCCCCTCAAGGGCAATGATCGAAGCAACCTGGATCGGCGTGAACGTGCCGTAATCGTGATAACTCTTCATCCGCGCCAGCGCAGTGACCAGATCACGGTTGCCGACCATGAAACCGACGCGCCAGCCCGCCATGTTGTAGCTCTTCGACATCGTGAAAAACTCAACGGCAACGTCCCGCGCACCCGGCACCTGCAGGATGGACGGGGCCTTGTAGCCGTCGAACACGATATCGGCGTAAGCCAGATCGTGCACGACATAAATGTCATGCTCCTTGGCGATCGCGATCAGGCGCTCGAAAAATGCCAGATCCACGCACTGCGTCGTCGGATTGCTCGGGAAATTGACGATCAGCATCTTGGGCTTGGGATAGGTATCGCGGATCGACTGCTCCAGCTCAGCGAAAAAATCCACGCCGGCATGCATCGGCACATGGCGGATGTCGGCACCGGCAATGACCGGCCCGTAAATGTGGATCGGATAACTCGGATTGGGAACCAGCACGATGTCGCCGCGGTCCAATGTCGCGAGCGCCAGGTGCGCAATGCCTTCTTTCGAGCCGATGGTGACAATCGCTTCCGATTCCGGATCCAACTCGACGTCGTAGCGGGTTTTATACCAATTGCAGATCGCCTTACGCAGCCGGGTAATGCCCTTTGACACCGAATAACCATGGGTATCAGTGCGCTGGACCGACTCGATCAGCTTGTCGACGATATGACGCGGCGTCGGCTGGTCGGGGTTGCCCATACTGAAGTCGATGATGTCCTCACCGCGCCGGCGAGCGGCAAGCTTCAGCTCCCCGGTCACGTTAAAAACGTAAGGGGGCAGGCGTTTGATGCGCGAAAACTCTTCCATGAGCCGGTCTCGGTACGATGCAGTGGGTGGCGAAAAAAGCGTTTTCAACCGCCGCCGTGCCGTTCCGGCGGTCTTCCGGACACGACGGAAATACGGACGGAAACACGAATTCAGGGCGGAAAACGTATAATTGTAGCGAAGCGGGCCACTCCCGGCAAAGATTAGGCCATGAAACTGCATCTGGCGAACCCCAGGAACGGCTACACGCTGACCGGATACGGTGCGGGTTACCTGTCCGTCAACGGCACCCGTTACGAACACCCCCTCATTGTCACCCCCGACGCCCCGCCGTTGCCCTGGGCTGTTACCGCCGTTCCCGACATTGGTGCGGTAACCGCCGGCCTGCTGCTGGCGGGGTCGCCGGACATCGTCATCATCGGCACCGGAAATACGCAGATTTTTCCCCGACCAGAACAGCTGCGGCCTTTGATCGAAGCCGGCGTCGGCCTCGAAATCATGAATACGCCCGCAGCCTGCAGGACTTTCAATATTCTTGTTGGGGAAGGCCGAAACGTTCTGGCAGCCTTGATTCTTGCCTAGAAAACCTTGAATAAAATTGTATTGCAAGGCGTTAGCAGCGTCATGCCTCAGCCCTCGATACAACGTTTATCGCATGACTCGCACCATCAATAAAGTGAACACACTCATGCACACATCAATAAATGCCATTACGGATCAAATCAACAGCATCATCCTCGGCAAAAACCGGCAGATCCGTCTGGCCGTTGCCTGCCTGCTGGCACGCGGCCACCTGCTGATTGAAGACGTACCCGGCGTCGGCAAAACAACTCTCGCGCACGCCATTGCCACCTGCCTCGGCCTGAAATTCCAGCGCATCCAGTTCACCAGCGACCTGCTGCCCGCCGACATCCTCGGTGTGTCGGTCTACAACCGCGACAGCGGTCGTTTCGAATTCCATCCCGGACCGGTGTTCACCAACGTTGTGCTCGCGGATGAAGTCAACCGCGCGACGCCGCGCGCCCAGAGCGCGCTGCTGGAAGCCATGGAAGAAAATCAGGTGACCACCGAAGGCGAGACCCGTCCTCTGCCGCAACCGTTTTTTGTCATTGCCACGCAGAATCCCTCGCATCAGATCGGCACCTTCCCTCTACCCGAATCTCAGCTCGATCGCTTTCTGATGCGCCTGGAACTCGGCTATCCCGATGCGCAGGCGGAACGTGCGCTGCTCAACGGCAGTGACCGGCGCGCACTGCTCGCCGGCTTGAAGCCGCATATCGGTCCCGATGACCTCGCGCAGATGCAGCGCGAGGTGCAGGAAGTGCATGCCGCCCCCGCACTGCTGGATTACCTGCAGGCACTGCTCAATCACACCCGCCAGTCGCCCGATTTCGCTCACGGCCTGTCGCCGCGGGCTGGTCTGGCACTGCTGCAGGGTGCCCGTGCCTGGGCTTACATGGACGGAAGGAAAATGGTCTTGCCCGAAGACCTGCAGGCGGTGATGCCGGCTGTTGTTGCGCATCGATTGGCTGCTGCCGGCACCAACAGCAGCAACGCCTCGGGCGCTCAACTGGCGGAACAACTGCTGCAGCAGGTTGCAATTCCCTGATCGCGATTTGCTAAACTCCGGCGCGCCGTCTCATGTATCAACCGCTCAAAAACAGCGCATCCCGCTGGCTGTTCCAGTGGCGCGGCCCTGAACGCGGAACCATCGTACTGGTTCAACGCCGGGTGTTCATCCTGCCGACGCGGCAGGGGCTGCTGTTTGCGGGCGTCATCCTGCTGATGCTTACCGGCTCGGTCAACTATGACCTGTCGCTGGGCTTCATCCTTGCTTTTTTGCTGGGCGCCGCCGGCATCCAGACCATGCTGCACACCTTCCGCAATCTGGCACATCTGCGGATCACCGCCGGTCGGGTGCAGCCGGTGGTTGTCGGCGAATCCGCGCAATTTCAATTGAATATTCAGAACACCACCCGTGCCGACCGCTACAGCATCGGTGTGACCGGCAACAAAATCAGCGCGGATTACATCGATGTGCCGGCGGACAGCACAGTTGCTGCGCAAGTGCCGGTTCCGGCCTTGCAACGCGGCTGGTTACGGCCGGGGCGGATGACCTTGTTTACGCGATTCCCGGTCGGTCTGTTTCGCGCCTGGTCCTACGCCGAACCCGATGTGTCATGCCTGGTTTACCCCGCACCGGCAAACCCCGGTCTTCCCCTGCCGGCGCTGATCGCAGGGGAAGGTGAAGGCGGTCTGGCCGGTCAAGGGCAGGACGAATTCTCCGGATTGCGCAGTTATCGCCCCGGTGATTCGCCCCGCCACATCGCCTGGAAAGCCGTCGCGCGCGATGACACACTGCTTACAAAACAGTTTGCCGGTCGTGCTGATGCCGAACTGTGGCTGTCCTGGGACGCCTTGCCTTCACAAATGACGGTTGAACAGCGCCTGTCCCATCTGGCGCGCTGGGTTCTTGAAGCAGACACCTGCGGCATGACTTACGGACTGCGCCTGCCCGACGCCACCCTGCCGCTGGCTGGCGGCCCTTCGCATCGCGCCGAATGTCTGCGCGCACTGGCACTCCATGGCACAGCAACCGATCACGCTTAATGCGCGACCCATCGTTGCGCGCGAGGCCTACGGTCTTGCTGCCGGGTTCATGCTGGCTTCGGCGGCGCATCTGCTGCGGCTGCCGCTCTGGCTGGGTGCACTGATCTCTGTCGTTGTGTTCTGGCGGCTATATCTGGCCCACCGCAACCTGCCCTCCCCGGGGAAATGGTTGCTGGGTCTGGTGGCTTTTGCCGCTGCCGGCGGTATCCTGATCGAATACCGTACACTGCTCGGACGAGATGCCGGTGTGGCCCTGCTCGTGGTCATGCTGGCGCTCAAAGTGCTTGAAACCAGAACCCTGCGTGATGGCATCCTGCTCGGTTTTCTCGGGTTTTTCCTGCTCGTCACCAACTTCCTGTTTTCACAGACCATCACCACGGCTCTGTATATGCTCGGCTGCGCCTGGCTGCTGATCGTGGTACTGATCGGCATGCAGTTCACCGGAACATGGCCGGGATGGCGTCAGCCGGCGCGCCGAGCGGCGATACTGCTGGTTCAGGCTCTGCCGCTGATGCTGGTGTTGTTCCTGCTCTTTCCCCGCATCCAGGGACCACTGTGGGGACTCCCGCAGGATTCCCATGCCGGCTTGAGCGGCCTGTCCGACAACATGAGTCCCGGCAGCCTCAACAGTCTGATCCTGTCGGACGCCGTGGCCTTCCGCGCCGAATTCCGCGGCCGTATCCCGGAAGCCTCTGCTCTGTACTGGCGCGGACCGGTTCTGTGGGATTACGACGGCAGAACATGGACCGCACCGCGATTCGTTTTCAACGCCACCGATCTGCCGACGGGCGAACCGGCCGTCGAATACACCGTGACCGTGGAACCGCACAACAAGCGCTGGCTGTTTGCGCTGGAAATGCCGATGCAGCGGCCGCCACGCGCCGTGGCCACCCGCGATATGCAGCTGCTGAGCACAACACCGGTGCGCAGCCGCATGCGTTACAACATGACTTCACAGCTGCAGGCAACCTACGGCGCCGACGACAACGAAAACGTGCTGGACCGGGCCCTGCAATTGCCGCAAGGCTTCAATCCACGCGCGCAGAAACATGCGCAGCAGCTGAGGCAGAAATACCGCGACAACCGGCAACTGATCGATGCCGTGCTCAATGACTTTCGCAATGAAAACTTCGTCTACACGCTGTCGCCACCGCTGCTCGGCGAACATGCAGTCGACGAGTTCCTGTTCGATACCCGGCGCGGCTTTTGTGAACACTATGCCTCCGCTTTCACGGTACTGATGCGCGCTGCCGGCATTCCCGCACGGGTAGTCACCGGTTATCAGGGCGGCCAGGTCAATCCCGTCAGCGACTACATCCTGATCCGTCAGGCCGACGCCCACGCCTGGACCGAAGTCTGGATCGCAGGAACAGGTTGGATCCGCGTCGACCCGACGGCCGCGGTATCGCCGGCACGTGTGGAGCGCGGCATTGCCTCGGCGCTGCCGCAAAGTGATGCGCTGCCGATGTTTGTGCGCGGCGATTTCGAACTGCTCCAGCGCATGCGCCTGACCTGGGATTCGGTGACCTATACCTGGAACCAGTGGGTTTTGGGATACAACCCCGAACGCCAGCGTCAGTTCCTCGCAAATATCGGTTTCAGCGATGCCACCTGGCAGAAACTCGCGGTCCTGCTGTTTGTATTTGCCGGATTGGCTGTGCTGACCGGTGCGCTGTTTGCTTTCCGTGACCTGCGCCGTGCCCGTAATGATGCCGTCAGGGCCGCCTACGATCGTTTCTGCCGCAAGCTGGCGCGTCGCGGTCTACCCCGCCATCCTGCAGAGGGTCCGATGGTTTATGCGCAACGTGCATCGCACTGGAAACCGGAGGCAGCACAGGCAATTAAAACCATCACGCAGCATTACGTGATGCTGCGTTACGGCACCGGAGCCTCAGCACAGGAAGTGAGTGAGTTTGAGCGGAGGGTCAGCCGCTTCGGTGCATAAAATATTCAATAAAAACAAATACTTGAATAATTATGCGGGTGGTAGCAGAGTTGCCGGGTCGATCGGCTTGCCGAGACGGCGGATCTCGAAATGCAGTTTGACCTGATCGGTGTCGGTATCGCCCATCTCCGCAATGCGCTGACCGCGCGTCACGGTCTGGCCTTCCTTGACCAGCAGTTCGCGATTGTGGGCATACACACTAAGGAATTTCTCGTTGTGTTTGATCACGATCAGCTTGCCGAGACCGCGAATACCGGTGCCGCTGAAAATGACGCGCCCCGGTCCTGCAGCCACCACCGGCTGCCCCGCCTTGCCGGCGATACCGATACCCTTGCTGGAAGTTTCATTGAACGGTGTGACCACCTTGCCGCTGACCGGCCAGATCCACTCCACATCGTCACTGACTGCTACGGCAGGTTTGCTTTCAGGCTGCGGTTGAGGTTCGGGTTTGGCGGCGACCGCAGGTTCGGGCTTGACGCCGGACATCTGCGTGTAGGCCTGATCCGAATAAGGCACACGTACGCCGCGCGGCTCAGTGCGGGCGCCTCCGGCTGTCGCTTTTCCTGAACCGTCCAGCGGCTGCGACTCCACCGCGCCGCCGGGCGCACGCAAAGGCGTCGCCACGGCGCCTTTCGGCGGCGACAAACGCAATTGCTGACCGACGCGGATCCGCGAAGGGTCAATATTGTTCCATCCGGCGAGTTCACGGTAATCGAGACCGAATTCCAGCGCGATGGCATAGAGGGTATCGCCCGCTTTCACGGTATAGCTTTCGGGGCGCGGCTGATCGACCGGCTGCACAACGCGCGCAGCGGGTGCCGGTTTGGGTTGCGGCTTCGGAGTGCTGCCCTGGGGCAAGCGATCAACAACAGGAGCGGGTCGCGGCGTGGCACAGCCGGCCAGCAGCGAAACTGCGGCCACCATCAGCAGTGAGACAGTCCACCGCACGCCTGCAGCAGCGGTAATCGGAGTCACTGCGCGTTCAGCCGAGGCCGGGCAGCAAGGGGACAAAAAGAGCGTCTTCGACTTTGCGGTCGACATAGCTCTGCGCTGTGCGTTCGATGACATGCAAGGACTGTTTGCCCTGGTGGGTCAAAGGGATGATGATTTTACCACCCACCGCCAGTTGATCGAGCAAAGCCTGCGGCACATGGGTTGCCGCCGCCGCGACCACAATACCGTCGAAAGGCGAATTCTCAGGCCAGCCCAGCTGTCCGTCGGCTGTGCGCACGCGTACGTTGTGCGCCCGGGCATCGCGCAGATGCCGGCGCGCCTTGGTCAGCAGTGGTGCGAGACGCTCCAGTGAATACACTTCCCGCGCCAGCCGTGACAGCACCGCGGCCTGGTAGCCGCAACCGGTGCCGATCTCGAGCACCTTGTCGAGCGCACCGCCGCCGCTGCGCAGAAGCTCCAGCATGCGCGCCACGGTATAGGGGCTGGAAATCGTCTGTCCAAAACCCAGCGGCAGAGCCATATCTTCATAGGCCCTGCTCGCCAGCGCCTCATCGACAAAAATATGCCGAGGCACTTCACCCATCGCCGCCAGAATCACTTCGTCGGTAATGCCTTCTTTGCGTAGACGCTCCACCATGCGCATACGCGTGCGCTGGGAGGTCATGCCGATGCCGGAGTGCGCTGCGTTCATGCCGCCGCCGGGCGTTGCAGCCAGTCGCTGACGACTTCCATCTGGCCAAAGCGGGTCAGATCCATCTGCAGCGGGGTGATCGAAACCATCTGCGCTGCTGTCGCGTGGAAATCAGTACCTTCACCGGCATCCTGCGCGCGGCCTGCTGCACCGACCCAATACACGGTATCTCCACGCGGATTTGTCGCCTTGACGACAGGCTCGGCCTTGTGACGCTTGCCCAGACGGGTAACCTTGCTGCCGCGCAATGCGTCATAGGCCACATCGGGCACATTGACGTTGAGAAGCATCGGTTGATCGATGCGATGCTGGCTGAAACGCAGCACCAGCTCGGCGGCAACACGCGCCGCCGTATCGAAATGCTCATGATCTCCAGACACAAGGGAAACGGCAATAGACGGAATACCCAGCAGAAAGCCCTCGGTCGCAGCAGCAACCGTCCCGGAATAAATCGTGTCATCACCCATGTTTGCGCCGGCATTGACGCCCGACACCACGACATCCGGCAGTTCCGGCAGCAGACCGGTTACGGCCAGATGCACGCAGTCGGTTGGTGTGCCGTTCACATAGTAGAAGCCGCTGGGTGCCTGACGCACCGACAGCGGCCGGTCCAGGGTCAGGGAGTTGCTCGCACCGCTGCGGTCGCGCTCCGGCGCCACGACGGTCACCTTGCCCAGCGGCGAGAGGGCCCGCTCCAAGGCGGCGAGGCCCGGTGCAAAATAACCGTCGTCGTTACTGAGCAGAATGCGCACGCTGATTTATGCCGTTTCGGATGTTTACTGCGCCCCGCCTGCCTGGCGGAGTCTTGTCAGTCATGTCCTTGGATATGCCTTCGGATTTTAGCACGCGCTCCTGCAATACCCGGCGCCAATGCTACGATAGAGCCTCCTTAATTCACCCAGTGACCTGATCATGGCGCCCATCGGCTTCCGCATTCTTCCCTTTGCCCCGCAACCCCCGGCCAAAACCATCGCCACGCTGCGCAAAATTGCCACGGCGCACCTCAGCGACAACATGAACCGGCTGCATGCCATCGGTCCGGATCTGTGGCCCTGCCATAGCGGCGGCCGCATGGTTGGCACCGCCCTGACCGTCAAGGTCGGACCCGGGGACAATCTGATGGTGCACAAAGCCATCGACATCGCCCGACCCGGCGATGTCATCGTCGTTGATGCAGGCGGCATTTGCACTCAGGCCATCATCGGCGAAATCATGTCGGCAATCGCCGAACGCCGCGGCGCTGCCGGTATGGTCATCGATGGCGCCATTCGAGACGCCGATGCGCTGGCGATTTCGCCCTTTCCGGTCTATGCGCGCGGCGTCACACACCGCGGCCCCTACAAAAACGGCCCCGGCGAAATCAATGTCCCTGTTGTTATCGGCGATGCCGTGATCAACCCCGGCGACATCATCATCGGCGACGACGACGGCCTTCTTGCCCTGCCCCAGGCTCTGGCTAACGAAACCATTGCACTGGCCCAGATCCAGGCCAAAAAAGAAGCCGCGATGCTCAAAACCATCCGCGGCAAGGGAAAACTGGATCGCCGCTGGGTTGACGAAACCCTGCGCGAAAAAGGCTGCGTCATTCCGCCCAAGATGCGCAGCTAAAAGACAGGTAACGCCGGGTTCATCGAAACCCGGCGTGCCGCCTGTTCCGGTAATCCGGTCAGATCCGTTCTCTCCATGAATTTCGAATTCTCCGACGAGCAGCGTGCAGTACGAGATGCCGTTGCTCGCACCTGCGCCCGCTTTGGCGGCGACTACTGGCTCCATCACGACCGCGACGGCGGATTCCCCCACGAGTTTCATGCCGCCATCGCTGCTGATGGCTGGCTGGGCATTGCGATGCCCGAAGCCCATGGCGGCAGCGGTCTCGGCATCACCGAAGCGGCATTGATGATGGAAACCATTGCCGCTTCCGGCGCCGGATTTTCCGGCGCATCCGCCGTGCACATGAATATCTTTGGCCTGCATCCGGTCGTGGTTTATGCCTCCGACGCTCAAAAAGCGCGCTGGCTGCCGCCGTTGATCGCGGGCAAGGACAAAGCCTGTTTCGGCGTCACCGAACCTGGCGCCGGACTCAACACCACCAGGCTGACCACCAAGGCGGTGCGCGACGGCAATGACTATGTCATTTCCGGACAGAAAGTGTGGATCTCAACCGCCCAGGTCGCCAACAAGATTCTGTTGCTGGCACGGACCACGCCCATTGAAGAAACAAGAAATCCGGTCGACGGCCTCTCCCTGTTTTATGCCGATATCGACCGCAAGACTTTTGAAGCACGGGCCATCGACAAAATGGGACGCAAGGCCGTTGATTCCAACCAGGTGTTCATCGACGGCATGCGAGTGCCCGCAGCAGATCGCATCGGAGAAGAAGGCAAAGGATTCCGCTATATCCTCGACGGACTCAATCCCGAGCGCATCCTGGTCGCAGCGGAAGCCGTCGGCCTGGGACGCGTCGCGCTCCAAAGCGCCGCCCGCTACGCCGGTGAACGCATCGTGTTTGACCGGCCGATCGGACAGAATCAATCGATCCAGCATCCGCTGGCGCAGCGCTGGATCGAACTCGAGGCCGCTTCACTGCTGACCTATCGCGCCGCAGCTCTGTATGACGCCGGACAATCCTGCGGTGCAGAAGCCAATGCGGCGAAATACTTTGCCGGAGAAGCGGGATTCAAAGCCTGTGAAACAGCGGTGCTTACGCATGGCGGCATGGGCTATGCCAAAGAATTCCATGTTGAGCGTTACTTCCGCGAAGCGATGATCCCACGCATTGCACCGGTCAGTTCACAACTGATCCTCTGCCATATTGCCGAGCGGGTGCTGGGACTGCCCAAATCCTACTGAGCCCGACAGCAAACTGCCGAGGATCAATATAAGTATTTATTTCTATTTGATTATTTTTCAACGACCGAATAGGGCCGGTCATGCTGCAGCGAAGGCATCATGTTGCGGATTTTCGCCACACGCGCAGGATCGATTTCAGCATAGATGATGCCCGGCTCTTCGCCCGCATCCGCCAGCACCTCACCCCAGGGATCGACAATCAGCGCATGGCCATAAGTCTGGCGGTTGCCGCCGTGATCGCCGCACATCGCCGGCGCCAGCACATAGGCAGCGTTTTCAATGGCACGCGACTTGAGCAGCGTGTGCCAATGCACCTTGCCGGTCTGACGCTGGAACGATGCAGGCACTGATAAATATTCAGCCCCCTGCTGCGCCAGCGCACGATACAGATGCGGAAAGCGCACGTCGTAACAAATGGTCATACCCAGCCTGCCCCAGGGCGTTGTGGTGATCACGCCCTGCTCGCCCGGACGGTATGCCGAAGACTCGCGGATGACCTTGCCGTCAGGCAGCGTGACATCAAACATGTGAATCTTGTCGTAGGTCGCGACAATGCGACCGTCTGCGGCAATCAGGCAGGAGCGGTTGACGATGCGCTCGTCATCCGACTTCAGCGTCAATGAACCTGCCAGCAGCCAGACATTCAACTGTGCCGCCAGTGCCTGCAATTCGGGCAATACGCTGCCGCCATCAGCCGGCAGCGCGCCTTCGCGCATCACTCGGCCGCTGCCGTCCATCAACAGGCAATACTCGGGTGACAGCACGAATTGCGCACCGTTGCCGGCGGCCTCGGCCACCATCTCTTTGAGTTGCCGGAGGTTGACTGCAAGATCGCTGCCGCTGTTCATCTGCAGGCATGCAGCGCGGAATGGCGTGGTCATTTTCAAGTCCGGATTTCAGGAAAAAAGGATCTTACTGCAAACGGCATGTGACATCAGCAGCGACAGACTTTAGGATATGCACATCGTCATCTGAACTTCAAAACAGGAACCCGTCATGCTTCTCCCGCTGGTTGGCCGCAATATTGCCTATGAC
>JBILYA010000314.1:0-3277 GCA_044378065.1 Burkholderiales bacterium
TGACCACTTCAGCCAGCACTTCGATGCTGCCCTGCGCATGATCCAGCTGACGGCCTCCGTGGTTCGAAACATAAACCACGTCCGCGCCGTGCTCGACCGCCAGCACCGCATCTTCCGCAGTGGCAATGCCTTTGGCGATCAGCGGCAGTCCGACACGCTCTTTCATCCACACCAGATCTTTCCAGTTCAGGCTTGCCTGATAGGACTGGTCGCCGAAACCTTCCTTGACCGGCAGGCCACTGACAATATCGCGCTCGCGGCGGCCGTAGAAATTGCGGTCCACAGTCACGCACAGCGCGCCGTATTCAGCCTTGCGTACGCGATCGAGAATGCCTTCGATCCAGCTCCGGTCACCGCGCACATAGAGCTGAAATATCAGTTTGCGTTTGACGGCTTCCTGCGCGGCTTCGAGACTGGGCTTGGCGGCGGTTGCGATAAATGTCGTTGTGCCGCGGGAGTCGGCAGCACGCGCCACGGCCGGACCGCCTTCATGGTGCACCTTGCCGAGGAAACCGCCGACCGGCGCCGGAAATACCGGGAAGGCCAGATCCTGACCGAGCAGCGTGGTGCTGAGGTCAATATGGCGGACATCGACCAGCACACGCTGGCGCAGTGCCAGCGCATCAAGACCTGCGCGGTTACGGCGCAGGGTCATTTCCGAATCCGCGCCACCCATCAGGTGATCCCATACCGGGGCCGGCAGCTTGCGATGAGCGGCGAGCGCAATTTCCTGAAGGGTGTCGAACTGCCCCGGCGCTTTTTTCTCCAACCCCAGCGGATTGGATTTCCTGTTGGCGGATTTCGCAGGAACGGCGCTTTTAGCAACCGGTTTGCGGGCTGGCGCCTTTTTGCTGACAGCTTTTTTCTTGCGGGCAACGGCCATTTCAATTGTCCTTAGTCAAAAGTCCTGACGACACTATTCAGTCGCTGATCAAATAAATATTTAATAAAAACAATAACTTAAAATGTCATGCAGTTTATTGCCGGTTCAGCAGAAAGCGCCTTTCCCACTGCTCCACCCCATCCAGCCCCAGCACTTCGTTGTATTCCTTGGATGTCAGCATGCGATCACGTACCGCCGCGGTATTGCCGTCACGCTTCAGCGTCCCCAGCGCATTCTTGATCGCAAATCCGGCAGCATTCCGCGCGAGGCCCGGGAAAATGGCAAGGCGGAATCCGAGCGCTTCGATTTCCGGCACCGTCAGCTCACCGAGCATGCCGCCGCCGTCGATATTCACCAGACAAGGGGCATCGGTCTCCGACGTCACACGCTTCAGATCGTCAAGGATGGTCGGACTGTTCTTCAACTCGACAAACACCACATCGGCACCGGCCTTGCGATAAGCCTGACCGCGACGGATCGCCTCATCCAGACCGAGACCGCCCGCTGCATCGGTGCGCGCAATGATAATGAAGTCCGGGTCCCGACGCGCCGCCACTGCTGCTTCAATCTTGCCGACATGCTCTTCCATTGCCACCACCGGACGCGAGCCCGGCAAATGACCGCAACGTTTCGGCGCAACCTGGTCTTCGATATGGATGGCGGCAACGCCCGCACTTTCATATTCCCTTACGGTATGCCAGACGTTCACCGCGTTGCCGTAACCGGTATCGGCATCGCAGATCAGCGGAATGTTGACGCAGGCTGCGGCGCGATGTGCATGTGCGGCAAACAGCGTCAAGTCGACCAGGCCGACATCGGGCTGACCGAGCAGACAGGCGGATACACCGTTTCCGGTCATGTACACCGCCTCGAATCCGGCCTGCTGCACCATGCGTGCGCCGTACGCGTCATAAATGCCGGGCGCCACGATCATACCGCCTTCGGTCAAACGCTTGCGCAACTGCTGTCGTACCGTCATATTCGCCATCGGATCTTTCCTGTTTCCCGTTCTGTGATTAAAGGCCGCTCAACCTCAAGCATTGTTGCGCGGCCGGTGTGTTACTGGGTATCCAGCAAACCCAGCTTCTTTTTGACGGTCTCGGTTTCCTTGATGTCCTGCGCCAGTTGGGTGCGGAATGCCTCCGGCCCCTGAAATCCATCAAGCTGCGAAACCCGCGTCAGGTAGGTTTTCCATTCCTGGGTCTGCTGCGCCTTCTGGATCGCCGACGCCAGCCGGTCGACGACCGGTTTCGGCGTGCCGGTCTTCACCATGATGCCGCGCCACTGGTAACGCACGACATCCCAGCCCTTTTCCTTGTAGGTCGGCACCTCAGGAAAATCCTCCAGCCGCTTTTCTGAAGACACCGCCAGCACGCGCACCTTGCCGGCATCGATCATCGGTTTGACGTTGCCGGGATTGGTCGCCGCGGCGTCGATGTGGCCGCCGGCAATCGCCGTCAGCGCCGGGCCGCCGCCGGGATAAGGTACCCAGGCGGTCTTGAACTTGGCCACATCCGAGAACACTTCCCAGGCCACGCGGTGCGAGCTGATAGCAAACGGACCGCCGACATTCAGGTATTCCGGTTTTTTGCGGGCGAAAGCGACAAACTGCTCCAGATTTTTGAACGGCGTGGACGTATGCACGATCAGGCCGTAGGGATCGATCTGCGAACGCGCCACCATCTGCAGGTCTTCGACCTTGAACTGCGCGGTCTTTTCGCTGAACAGCGTTGCCAGCGACAGCGTGTTCGCGGCGATGGTGTAACCATCGGCCGGACCGCGCACCAGCGTATTGACCATGACAATGCCTGAGCCGCCGGTGCGGTTCTCGACAACAACATTCTGGCCCAGCTCCGGCGTCAGCAGCTTCGCCAGCGTCCGCGCATAAATGTCCACCGGCGAGCCGGCTGCCGACCAACAAAGGATGGTGACCTGCTTCGACGGATAGGTCTGTGCGTGCGCCAGCCCTGCAACTCCGGCCAGCGCCAGCATTGCTACGATCTGTTTGACTTTCATGACTGCCTCCAGGGATTAATTCTGCGCATGCCACTCATCGGCTGCGATTTTTTTCGATTTCAAATCTGATTTTCACGCATTGCGCAGCATCCGGCGTTGCGCATCCGTACCGCCCACTTCAATTTGCAGATTCAAGCCACATCCATTCCAAGTTTCCAGTCCGGATGTTTTTGCAGGAACGGAATCAAGCCACCCGCTTCCAGCAGCGCCCGCACGGCCGCCGGCAATGGCGGCACGGCACGAACGATGTTTTTGGCCGGCACGGCGATACGTCCACCCGACAGATCAACTTCCAGGGCGTCGCCCGCAGCAATGCCGCTGATGTCGCATTCAATCACCGGCATTCCGTTATTGATTGCATTACGGTAGAACTGGCGG
>JBILYA010000353.1:0-2986 GCA_044378065.1 Burkholderiales bacterium
TGAAGTACTTCTGCAGGAAGGGCGAGATGTCGCCGCCCTTGGCTTCCGCCGCGGCGCGCATCGCGAATTCCTTGCAGCCACCGCCCGCGGGCAGCAGACCGACACCGACTTCAACAAGGCCGATATAACTTTCCAGTGTCGCCACTGCGCGGTCGCAATGCATGATGAATTCGCAGCCGCCGCCCAGCGCCATCCCGTCCACCGCCGCCACTGTCGGCACCATCGAGTATTTGAGCATCTGCGTCGTCACCTGGAACTGCTCAACGAGGTGCTCGACTTCGGCGAGCTTGCCGGCCATCAACTGGTCGGCGACACCGATTTGCCGCGCCGCCTTCAGTGCCAGTGATTCGGCTTCACGCTTGACGTTTTTGAACAGCTTGCCGAGCGTCGATGGCGCGGCACGTTTTTCACCACCACCTGCCGGTGTCTTTTTCAGGTTGGCACCGACCGAGAACGGGGCTTCGGTCTGCCAGATCACCAGACCGGCGTAGTTACGCTCGGCCTCGGCAATGGCCTGCTGCACGCCTTCGAGCACGTCGTCGCCGATGGTGTGCATGCGGCTCTTGAAGCTGACGATGGCGATGTCGTCGCCGGTGTGCCAGCAGCGCACGCCGTCGGTTTCAAAAATGGTCGACCCATAACGCCGCTCCTCGCCCACCAGTTTGTCCGGGAAAGGCTGGCGGCGGTACACCGGCAGTGCCGAGCGCGGCTGGTAGGCATCGGGCACCGGCGCGAAGGAGCCATCGGGCCGGTGCACACCGGCTCGCGAGGGATTCAGCGCCCAGGCCGGCAGCGGTGCATTGACCATGCTGCGGCCGGCGGCGATGTCTTCAACAATCCAGTCGGTGATCTGGCGCCAGCCTGCCGACTGCCAGATTTCGAAAGGACCGGTATCCCAGCCGAAACCCCAGCGGATGGCGAAATCCAGATCGCGCGCATTGTGCGCAATCGATGCCAGATGCAGCGCGCAGTAATGAAAGCTGTCGCGGAAAATCGACCAGATGAACTGCGCCTGCGGATGCGTCGAGGCATGCAGCTGGGCGAAACGTTCGGCGACGTTTTTGTTTTTGAGGATTTCGACCACCGTCTCGTCGGCCTTGCCGTCGGCATTACGGTAGGTGCCCGACTTCAGATCCAGCACATGAATGTCGCGACCGACCTTCTGGTAGACGCCCTTGCGCGATTTCTGCCCCAGTGCACCCTGATCAATCAGGCCCTGCAGCCAGGCCGGGACACCATAGTATTTGTGCCAGGGGTCCTCCGGCAGCGTGTCGCGCATGGTGTGCACGACATGGGCGAAGGTATCGAGGCCGACCACATCGGCGGTGCGGAAAGTCGCACTTCGCGGCCGCCCGATCAACGAGCCGGTCAGCGCATCGACGGTGTCAAAGCCCAGACCCAGGCGTTCGGCATGGTGGATGGTCGCCAGCATCGAAAACACGCCGACCCGGTTGGCGATGAAATTCGGCGTGTCCTTGGCGCGGACCACACCCTTGCCCAGCGTGGTGACAAGGAAGCGTTCCAGCTCGTCGAGGATGCCCGGTTCGGTGCCCTCGCAGGCAATCAACTCAACCAGATGCATGTACCGCGGCGGATTGAAAAAGTGCACGCCGCAGAAACGCGGTCGCTGCTGCTCGGGAAACGAGGCGGCCAGCCGGTTGATCGACAGGCCTGAGGTATTGCTCGCAAAAATCGTGTGCTCGCCGAGATACGGCGCGACCTTGCGGTAAAGATCGGCCTTCCAGTCCATGCGCTCGGAAATCGCCTCAATGACGATATCGCAGTCGCGCAGGGCTTCGAGATGCTGGTCGTAATTGACCGGTTCGATCAGATCGGCCACGTCTTTGGTGGCCAGCGGCGACGGTTCGAGTTTCTTGAGGTTGGCAATGGCCTTGAGCACATTGCCGTTGGGGTCACCTTCCTTCGCTGCCAGCTCAAAGAGCATGACCGGAACGCGCGCATTGATCAGGTGGGCGGCTATCTGCGCACCCATGACGCCGGCGCCGAGCACGGCGACCTTGCGCACCACGAGGGGGGATTGGGACATTGATTGGGCTCCTTGATGCGTGCGACGATTCTAGCATGCGTACAGAGTGCGTTGCGCACTGCAACAGGTGCAAAAAAGGGCGGCCCGCAGGCCGCCCTTTTTATCGAGCCCGGTAATCCTAGAAGCGGTGCGAGTATTGCACCGACAGGATGTCCGCCTTGTTGTTGAAAGTACCGTTGAGGCGACCAACCGCGGGATTAGGTGTGGCTGAAACCGTGGCGTCTTTGACGAACTCGTGAGCATAACCGACTTCTAAAGTGCCCTGGTTGTTCGGTTTGTACTGAACACCGAATGCCACCCAAGTGCGGTCCTGGTCAGGCAGACGCGGCGTGCGATCAATGTCGTTGGTCGGTGTCTCGTCGAAAGCGAGGCCAAAACGCAATTTGGTCTTGCCATCCAGCTTGTAGTTGGCGCCGACACCGTAACGCAAGGTGTCTTTCCAGTTGAACAACAGCGAAGTGACCGGCTGACCGGCTAACGGCCCCGAAGTACGAATGATGTCGAGGCGCTTGATCTTGCTCCATCCAGTGTAGGTCAGATCAGCCATGACCTCCACCCGTCCGCCCATTGCACTCACCACGCTCAAAGACGCGGAATCCGGCATCGTAATATCGGCACGGACAGAACCATTACCTGCCGAAGCAACTGAAAATATCGCGCTGCCCTCCAGTTCGTAAGCGACCTTCGAGCGATAGGTCATGCCGATCTGCGTACTCGGCGTAGCTTTCACAAAATAGCCGAGGTTATAACCAAATCCGATGTCGTCACCCTCGATCTTCAGAACGCCGGGGGCGCCGGCAAAGCCCGTCAGCTTGGCGTCGATTTTCTGCAGGCTGACACCGACGCCGATGGAAGAATTTTCCCCCAGTTTGTAGGCAATCGACGGGTTCAGATTGACGGTCTTGATTTCGGACTCGATGCCCGTCAACTGGCCGCGCC
>JBILYA010000315.1:0-3266 GCA_044378065.1 Burkholderiales bacterium
TCGATGTATTTATGTCGGCCTTGGCGGACCAGTTTGCCGGGCTGGCCGCCGACACCACCGAAGAGAACATCCAGGCCCGCGTGCGCGGTACTTTGCTGATGGCGATGTCGAACAAGACCGGTGCGATTGTGCTGACTACCGGTAATAAAAGCGAAATGGGTACCGGCTATGCCACGCTTTATGGAGACATGGCGGGCGGTTTTGCGGTGCTCAAGGACATCAAGAAGACGCTGGTTTACCGTTTGTGTGAATACCGCAATGCGCTGAGCCCGGTGATTCCGCGGCGGGTGATCGAGCGTCCGCCGTCGGCTGAGCTGCGGCCCGATCAGAAGGATCAGGACAGCCTGCCGTCCTATGACGTTCTGGACGCGATCATGGAGGCTTATGTCGAGCAGTACCGCAGTCCGCAGGAGATCATTGCCATGGGTTTTGCGCAGGCTGATGTCGACAAAGTGGTCAGGCTGCTGCGGATCAGCGAATACAAGCGGCGCCAGTCGCCGGTCGGTATCCGCATCACCAACCGGGGCTTCGGCAAGGACTGGCGTTACCCCATTACCAACAAGTTCAGGCACTGACCGCAGCAGTCCGGGTCCTGTGCTATTCTTTTTGTCATTCCACCGCGTTTTCGGGAGTCACCATGAAAAAAATCGAGGCCATTTTCAAGCCGTTCAAGCTGGATGAAGTGCGTGAAGCGTTGTCCGAAATCGGCGTTAGCGGACTGACCGTAACCGAGGTCAAGGGCTTCGGCCGGCAGAAGGGTCACACCGAGCTTTATCGCGGCGCGGAATATGTCGTTGATTTTCTGCCCAAGGTCAAAGTCGAGGTGGTGGTTACCGACAAGATGCTGGATGCGGCCATTGATGCGATGGTGAAGGCCGCCCGTACCGGCAAGATCGGCGACGGCAAGATTTTCGTCAGCGACGTGTCGCAGGTGATCCGTATCCGTACCGGCGAGACCGACGAGGCCGCAGTCTAGTTTCGCGGCGTTATTTGGTGCTGCTGCGCGATCCCCTCAGCAGCACCAGTACGGCGCCGCCACCGCCTTCGGTCTGCGGCGCCTGGCAGTAGGCCATCACTTCGTCGCGCTGCGCCAGCCATCCCGACAGTTTTTTCTTCAGCACCGGTTCGCGGTTCGGTGAACTCAGCCCTTTGCCATGCACGATGCGCACGCAGCGCAGGCCGTTGCGTAGGGCATGCGCGAGGAATGCTGCGGTAAGAATTCGCGCTTCCGCTGCGGTATGTCCATGGAGATCCAGGTGATCCTGGATTTTCCAGTGACCGCGCCGCAGTTTGCGGATGTGCAGCTGTGATAAACCGTCGCGGCGGAACAGCAGTTCCTCACCCGTTTCCAGACCCTGTTCCCAGGCAGGGTTGTCGCTGAGCGTATCGAGGAGTGCTTCCTGATCGTCGCGTTGCCGTTGAGCAGCAACGGGGCGGGGTTTGGGGCGGATCAGGGATGCGCGATTGGTCGGGGCGAGCGGTTTTACATCTGCCAGCGCGGCGCGCAGCAGTTCGGATTCTTCAGGGGCGATGGATGCGCTGTGCGGCTGTTTCCGTTTCACAGCGCATCTCCTCAGACCCAAACAACGGTCAGACCAGGCCCTTGCTTTCCAGGTAGCGCTGCGCGTCGAGTGCTGCCATGCAGCCGGTGCCGGCGCTGGTGACCGCCTGACGGTAGACATGATCCTGCACATCGCCGGCGGCGAATACGCCCGGAATGCTGGTTGCGGTGGCGTTGCCAGCGTTGCCGCCGTGGGTCTCGATATAGCCGTTTTTCATGTCGAGCTGACCCTCGAAAATGTCCGTATTCGGCTTGTGGCCGATGGCAATGAACACGCCTTGCAGTTGCTTGTCGGTCGTGGCACCGGTCTTGGCGTGTTTGATACGCATGCCGGTGACGCCGCTGTTGTCGCCGAGCACTTCATCGAGCACGTGATCCCACATGACCGTGGCTTTGCCAGAGGCGACGCGCTCGTTCAGTTTGTCGATGAGAATGGCTTCAGCGCGGAACTTGTCGCGGCGGTGGACGATGGTGACGTGTTTGGCGATGTTGGTAAGGTAGAGCGCTTCTTCGACCGCGGTGTTGCCGCCGCCGATAACTGCCACATCCTGATTCTTGTAAAAGAAGCCGTCGCAGGTTGCGCAGCCGGACACGCCTTTGCCCATGAACTTTTCTTCCGAGGGCAGGCCGAGGTACATCGCGGACGCGCCGGTGGCGATGATCAGGGCGTCGCAGGTGTAAGTGCCCTGATCACCGATCAGCGTAATCGGGGTTTCCTTCAGTTTCACGGTGTGGATGTGATCGAAGATCATTTCGGTGTTGAAGCGTTCCGCGTGTTTCTGAAAGCGCGCCATCAGATCCGGACCCTGCACGCCGTCGGCGTCAGCCGGCCAGTTATCCACATCCGTGGTGGTCATCAGCTGGCCGCCCTGAGCCATGCCGGTGATCAGCACGGGTTTGAGGTTTGCGCGGGAGGCGTAGACCGCCGCAGAGTAGCCGGCGGGGCCGGAGCCGAGGATGAGGACGCGGCAATGTTTTGTCGTTGTGGTCATGGGATTTTGGCTAAAAAGCGATGAAAGTTATAAAAATGGTGTAAACCGCGACTTTAACAGGTTGGTGTTGCAGCTGCGATTGCAATGCGGTGGGAGGGGGGGCTGCGTTTAATCTCGGGTTAATGACTATTGCCGGCTAATCTGGCAACATCATCTTTAACACCAATAGAACGGCGATATGCCACACAGGGAAATCCAACGGATTGTGACAAGCTAAAATGCTACCGCCTATTATTCCCAACCCTCAAATCCTTAAAACCGTACCATTGCTGTCGTCTTTTACCGACCAGCAGATCGCTACGCTGGCTTCCTGTGTACAGCATCGCAGTTATCCCCGCGGAGCCTTGATTCTCCGAGCAGGGGAGGAGACCGACGCGCTTTACGTCATTCTTTCAGGGCGAGTTAAGGTGCTGATTCCCGATGAAGAGGGGCGGGAAGTCATCCTGACCATGCTGGGTTCGCAGGACTTTGTCGGCGAAATGGGCCTGCTGGATGAATTGCCGAGCTCCGCAACAGTAGAAACACTCGAGCCCTGTGACATGCTGCGTATCCCGCGCACTGCCTTCATGTCCTGTATGGAAAGCCATAGTGACGTTGCCATGCAGGTAATGAAAAATCTGGTCAAGCGGCTGCGTGATGCTGACCGCAAAATTGAAAGCTTGGCTTTGATTGATGTTTACGGTCGTGTCGCCCGTTTGATCATTGATATGGCG
>JBILYA010000028.1:0-12698 GCA_044378065.1 Burkholderiales bacterium
CATTGCTGAATTACGCGCTGAAAAAGTGATTTAAGAAAATACCTGCATATGATCACCGGACTCAGTCATGTTTCCATCGTGGTTCCCGACCTGACCGCCGCACTGGAAAAGATGCGTGCGACCTATGGACTGACGGCCGGCGAGATCAAGGTCAATGACGAGCAGGGCGTGCGCATGACTTATATCGATCTCGGCAATGCCAAGATCGAACTGATGGAACCGTCGCGTCCGGACTCACCGATTGCCAAGTTTCTCGAGCGCAATCCGAAGGGGGGCATTCATCATTTCTGCCTCGGTGTCGACAGCGTCGAGCAGACCACGAACACACTGACGGCCGCCGGCGTGCAGGTGCTCGGCGCAGGCAAGGTGCAACTCAATGTCCATGGCGAACGTATCGCCTTTGTGCACCCGAAGGATTTTCTCGGGGCATTGATCGAACTGGAGGAACACGGTGGCTGAACAGAAACAGCAGCAGCGGATTTCCGGCGACAAACTGCGCGCCTTCATCGCGGCCTCCTTCGAAGCCGTTGCAATTCCCCGCGACGATGCCAAAGCCATTGCGCAACTGATGGCGCAGGCCGACATCAATGGCTCAGAGGGCCACGGCATATTCCGTCTGCCGCAGTACATCCGCCGCATCAAGGGTGGTGCAGTCAATGTGAAACCGAATATCCGCGTCGAGCGCGAAATGGCTGGCATGGCGCTGGTGCACGGCGACAACGGCATGGGTCATCTGGTGATGAAATTCGCCACTGAAAAAGCCATTGAAAAAGCAAAGACTGCGGGTGTGGCCTGGGTCGGCGCGCGCTGGAGCAATCACGCCGGTCCGGCTTCGCTGTATGCGAGCATGCCGCTGGCGCACAACATGATCGGTCTTTACATGGCCGTGGGCAGCGCCAACCATCTGCCGCCTTGGGGCGGTCTCGACATGCTGCTGTCGACGAACCCGATTGCGGTGGCGGTGCCGGCCGGTGAAGAGCCGGCGATCATTCTCGATATGGCGACCACCGTGGCGGCCTACGGCAAGGTCAAAACCAAGGCACAGCGTGGCGAAATGATGCCCGAAGGGTGGATGATGGATCGTCAGGGCAATCCGCTGACCGACCCCAAGCGCGCCAATGAAGGTTTCCTTCTGCCGATCGGCGGTTACAAGGGTTACGGCCTTGCACTGGTCATGGGCCTTCTTGCAGGCAACCTCAATGCTGCGGCGATGGGCAAGGATGTCGTCGATTTCAACAACGACGACACCACCGAAACCAACACCGGTCACACGATTGTGGCGATCAATGTCGAGGCCTTCCAGGACCTGAAGGAATTCAAGCAGGGCATGGATACGCTGATCCGCGATATCCGCAATTCACAGCGCCTGCCCAATGTCGACCGCATCCGCCTTCCCGGCGAAGGTACGCACACTGCACGTGCTGATCGTGAGAAGAACGGCGTTCCGATGCCGGAGGCTCTGCTCGCAGCGCTCGATCAGCTGGCCGCCGACCTGAAGATTGCCAAACTCGCGCGTTAAGCGCGATTTGTTGCCTGACGGCGACACTTTTACGCTGCAGCCGGTGTAAACCGGCTGTTCCGTGACATTCCGCACTATCTGCAGAAGTCTTTTTTCCCGCTTGTGGAACAATTCATGGTGTGCGCCTGCCTAATCCGCGTATCGTCAACGGGCAGGGGGAGACTCATCATGAAAAAACTGATTACCACGCTGGTGATGGCGGCGGTTTCGCTGTTTGCGCCGCTCGCACATGCACAGACTGCGGCCCCGACCGCGCCGGATGTGCTGGTCCGCACGACGGTCGAGGACGTGCTTGGCGTACTCAAGCAGAATAAGGACCGCCGCGGGCTGCAGGATATCGTCGAAAAGAAAGTGCTGCCGCATTTTGATTTTCGTGCGATGACCCAGCTGGCGATGGGAAAAGCCTGGCGGGACGCTACACCGGCGCAACAGAAGGCGCTGGAAAATGCTTTCCGCACGCTGCTGGTCCGAACCTATACAACTGCTTTGGCTGAAACCGCCGGCATCGAGCGCAAGGTCGAAGTCAAGCCGCTGCAGATTAAACCCGGCGAGGATTACGCGATAGTGCGCACCGTGGTCAAAGAATCCGGACGTCCGCCGCTGGCCATCGATTACCGCATGGCACTGGTCGACAGGGCCTGGAAAGTGACCGACATCGTTGCTGAAAATGTCAGCCTGGTGATCAATTACCGGGGTACGTTCAACAGCGAGATCACGCGCTCCGGCATCGACGGCCTGATCAAGGTGCTGGAAGAAAAGAACAAGTCGGGCGCCTGATAGTGCCCGCAGCACTGCGCGCCGCAGGCCGTGTTCGCCGCGTCGCGACCGGAATGAAACAACAATAAATCATGCGTCTGCTGCAGCCTGACTCATTCCCCAAGCTGCTCGTCATCGGCTTTGCGATGGTGGCGTTACCGCTGATCATCGCGCTGATCAACAACGCGATTTCGATCGACCAGTTTGCCAACCGCAGCCAGCATGCCGTGCACCAGGCTGTGCAGTCGACACAATCGAGCCGGCGGCTGGCGGAACTGCTGGCCGCGCTGGAACGCAACGCGCGCCAGGTGGTGATCCTCGGCAACCGCACGCCACTGCAAGCCTATGAGGCCAATCGTGATTCCTTTCTTCAGGCCGCCGCCGAGTTCGGCGCCTTGCCGCTCGATGAGGAGCAAAGGGTGGCCTTGACCGCGATCGTCGGCGGCGAGGCGGAAAGTTACGCGGTGCTGCGCAACCCGGCAGCGGCGACTGCCGATGTCGCACGTGCTGCAGGGTCTTACGCCAGGCTCAATACGCACGCCATCGAAATCATTGCCCATGGCGACCGGGTTATCGACCGCGAAATCGAGGCGATGCGGCAGATGGCCGGGCGTGCGCAGCGCATCACCTTCTGGCAGATGCTGGCGCTGGTGCCGGTGGCCTTTCTGCTCGCAGCGGGATTTACCGTCCTGATCGCGCGGCCGATTCGCCAGATTGATGCCGCATTGCGACGCATGGGCGGCGGCGATTTTTCCGCACCGGTCGGCGTCAGCGGCCCGCGCGATCTGCAACTGCTCGGCCGGCGCATCGAATGGTTGCGCCACCGCCTGACGGAGCTGGAGCAGCAGAAGAACCGCTTCCTGCGCCAGGTGTCCCACGAACTGAAAACCCCGCTGACCGCGCTGCGCGAGGGGTCGGAACTGCTTGCTGAGGAGGCGCTGGGAAAACTGACGCCGCAGCAGCAGGAGGTCGCAGGCATCCTGCGCACCAACAGCATCGAGCTGCAGCGACTGATTGAAGACCTGCTGTCGTACGGCGCAGCAGAATTCAATCGCCGCGAAGTACGTTATGCCAAAGTGGAAATGCGCCGTGTAGTGGCGCGCGTTATTGATGACCAGAATCTGGCCTTGCGGGCACGGGCACTGCGCATCGCGCCGCATATCGACGAGGTGGTGCTGGAGGCGGATTTTGAAAAAGTGCGGATCATGCTCGATAACCTGGTGTCGAATGCAGCCAAGTTCGCACCGGAGGGCAGTGCGTTGGTGATTGAGTGCCATGCACTGAACGGTCAGATGGTGCTTGACGTCGCAGACGACGGACCAGGCATTCCGCCGGCTGAACGCGAACGCGTCTTCGACCCGTTTTACCGCGGGCGCAATACCTCGGGCGGTCGATTGCCAGGGTCCGGCATCGGTCTGTCGATCGTGCGCGATTATGCGCAGGCACACGGCGGTACGGTGGAGGTGGTGGATGACCCGTCGCGCAATGGTGCACGGCTGCGGGTGACGCTGCCCCTGCAGCAGGGGAATACGGTATGAGCCTGTTCATGAAAAGTCTGGGCATGGGGTTGCTGGTTTTACTGCTGTCCGCTTGCGGCGTGTTGCGCGGCAACGAGGCTGCTGAAGACCCGGCTGCTGTTGCTGACCTGCGCAGCGATCAGCGGGTCGACACGGGTGATTCCGGTGCCGCACTCACCTACTACGCGAAGGTTCGCAGGCTCAGCGGCGTGGAACTGCAGCGTGAACAGGAAGCGTCGCGTCGCGCGCTGATGCGCTTGCGCTCCGACGGCAACCGTATGCGTTATGCGCTGGCGCTGACGGTACCCGGCGCCCCGGCGGCCGATGACATCCGTGCGCTGGAAACGCTGGAGCCGCTGACACGCAATGCGGCGAGTCCGTTGCAGGGCTTGGCGTTATTGATGACGGGATTGCTGCAGGAACAGCGCCGGCTGGATAGTCAGGCGCAGACATTGCAGCAGAAACTGGACGCGATGCTCGAACTCGAGCGGAGCATGACCGGACGTGAAAGCGGCGTCCAACGGAAACGGTGAATACGATGATCAATGGCAAAACGCAGGGCAGTGCACGGATACTGGTGGTGGATGACGATCCCGGGTTGTTGCGGCTGATGCAGCTGCGGCTAGAGGCGGCCGGCTATGGCGTGACGGCGGTGGACAGCGGTGAACGCGCGCTGGCACAGCTGGCGGTGTCGCGGCCGCAGGTCGTGGTCACCGATCTGCAGATGGGCGGCATGGACGGCATCGCGTTGTTCGAGGCGATCCGTGCTGAAAATCCGGCGCTGCCGGTGATCATCCTTACTGCCCACGGTACGATTCCCGATGCGGTGGCTGCGATGAAGGGCGGGGTGTTCGGTTATCTGACCAAGCCCTTTGATGCAAAGACGCTGCTCGACGAGATCGAACGCGCGCTGGCCACCTCCGGTGCACCCGGGCAATCGGGCAATGACGATGCGTCCTGGCGTTCGGCGATCATCACCCGCAATCCGGCGATGGAGGAAGTGCTGGCCAAGGCGCGGCTGGTTGCCGCGGGTGACGCGTCCATTCTGATTCAGGGCGAGTCCGGTACCGGCAAGGAATTGCTGGCGCGTGCGATTCATGCCGCGAGCCCGCGCAGCGGCCGTCCGTTTGTGGCGATCAACTGCGGCGCCATTCCCGAGCCGCTGCTCGAATCCGAACTGTTCGGTCATGTCAAAGGCGCGTTTACCGGCGCCGTACGCGATAACCGCGGCTTGTTCATGGCGGCCGACGGCGGCACGCTGTTGCTCGATGAAATCGGCGACATGCCGCCTGCCCTGCAGGTCAAGCTGCTGCGCGTATTGCAGGAGCGTCAGGTGCGGCCGGTGGGCGGCATGCAGCACACGCCGGTGGATGTTCGGGTGATCTCGGCGACACACCGCGATCTCGAGGCGGAAATGGCGGCAGGAAACTTCCGCGAGGATCTGTATTACCGGCTGAAGGTGGTGGCGCTGCGGTTGCCGTCGCTGGCCGAGCGTCGTGAAGACGTACCCCTGCTCGCGGGACATTTTCTCAATGAACTCACAACACGTTACAAAAAAGTCCTCAACGGATTCGCGCCGGAGGCCGTCGAGCAGTTGGTGGGCGCCGCCTGGCCCGGTAATGTGCGCCAGCTCTACAACGTGATTGAGCAGTCGGTGGCGCTGGCGACAACGCCTTTGATGCCGGCAAGCCTGGTGCAGCAGGCGATTCAGAACGAGGAGACCGAACTGACCTCCTTTGAGCAGGCGCGTCGTAAATTCGAACGCGAATACCTCGCTCAACTGCTGAAAATCACCGAAGGCAATGTGACCAACGCTTCGCGCATGGCCAAGCGCAACCGAACCGAGTTTTACAAATTGCTGCAGCGGCATCAGCTCGACCCGCGGCTGTTCAAACCGCAACGCGCCTGAATGGTCACCCCGCGTCGCTGTTTGCCGACTGCAAAAACGTCATTAAAAACAGCGGCTTGAGGTGTGTCATCACGCCGGTGTCGTTTGCCGGCGACAGACCGTAGTCCACGGGCCATGTAACCCGTTGTTTATAAATAGTATTTTTCTGGCACCCAACTTGCAATAACTCCTTCAGGCTTGGTCCTTAGCGGGCGTCGCCGAACGTGTTTATTGCATTGGAGAGATGGCCATGAACAGCAGCATCGCAACCCGTAACCCGGTCACCCAACTGTCCGCGCGACCGGTATCCCCGCTGTTGTATCCGGTACTGCTGGTCGCAGGAATCAGCGTGATCATTACCAGCTTGCTGGGAATTGCCGCGATGACCGGCTTGCTGCCGCAGGCGCAATCGCAGCCTGTGCTGACTGCGGCGCCAACCGGCAGGGCAGTTGTTGATTCTGAAATGGCGCATCAGGCACCGAAAAAATCGGCAGCCGCGAAACCGGCGGTGAAGCGCAGCGGCGACGCCAAAACCGCAGCGGCACGCTGTGAAGATTGCGGTGTGGTCGAATCGGTACGCAGCGTCGAGGTCAAAGGTCAGGGCTCGGGTGTCGGTGCAGTCGCCGGTGGCGTGGTCGGTGGCATACTGGGTAACCAGGTCGGCGGCGGCAATGGCCGTACTGCGATGACTGTGGTCGGCGCCGGTGCCGGCGCTTATGCCGGCAACGAGATCGAGAAAAACATGAAACGCAACATCAGTTATGAAATCCGCGTACGCATGGATGATCAGACCGTCCGCACTTTCCGATCCAGCCAGCCCGATGTCGGGGTCGGTCAGCGGGTCAGCGTACGCGACGGACGGCTCGTTGTTGCCGGTTGAGATGCGGTTGATGCATCAGCGCTTCGGGGCCGCTTTCCTGCTGGTGCTGCTGCTCGCTGGCTGCGGTACGACCACTACCGGGAGCCGCGGCACGTCCGGCGCACAGAATCCGCCGCCGGTCTTCAACCTCGCAGGGTATTCCGTACAGTACAAAAAAGGCCATGCGGACGGCTGCATGCAGCGTCGGGATGACCGCCTGTTTCGCGACGAAGTCGATTACATGATGGGCTGGAACGACGGGCGCAGCGCCTGTGCCAAGATGCGCCGCTGACAGTTCGGCACCAGCCGGAATTCGGCATTCCGGTGCAAGGCCTCGATATGGTCTTCGCAGGTCTCCGGTTTGATGGCATTACTGTTGCAGACCGGCGTGCCATCTTAAGCAGTCTGCAGTGCGTCAGCGATTCGTCATCCGGATAACCTTCGACGATCAGGCTGCCGCGATCATTAATGATCGTGGCGGCTGTTACAGCGACCAGTGCGTGCGTTCGGAAAGCAGAACGTTGAATTCTTCAGCCGGCATCGGCATGCCGACCAGAAACCCCTGCATGAAATCGCAGCCGTTATTGCGCAGAAAATCGAGTTGTTCCGCGCTTTCCACACCTTCGGCGACGACTTCCAGCCGCAGGCTATGTCCCATCGCGATGATTGCCTGGGTGATGGCGACGTCGTCAGGGTCGGCGGGGATGTCCTTGATGAAGGAGCTGTCGATCTTCAGCGTATGCACCGGGAAACTCTTCAGGTAGCCAAGCGAGGAGTAGCCGGTGCCGAAGTCGTCGATGGCGAGATGAACGCCGACTGCGCGAAGTTCGCGCAGGATGGCTGTCGCACCCTCAGGATTGGCCATCACCATGCTTTCGGTGATTTCCAGTTCAAGATTTTCCGGCGGCAGGCCGGTATCTTTGAGGATGTTGATGATGTCGATGACCAGTTCGCTCTGGTTGAACTGCCGCGGCGACAGGTTCACTGCCACACGGAAGTTGCTGAACCCCGATTCCTTCCATTTCTTCGCGGCCATGCAGGCGCGCATCAGCACCAGGCGGCCGATCGGCACGATCAATCCGGTTTCCTCGGCCAGCGGGATGAATTTGACCGGGGGGATCATGCCGAACTCGGGCAGATTCCAGCGCAACAGCGCTTCCGCGCCGACGATGCGGCCGTCCGTGAGATCAAATTGCGGCTGGAAATGAACCATGAATTCATCGAGTTCGATGGCACGGCGCAGCGAGCGCTCCAGCACCACGTATTCGAGTGAACGCGCGTTCATCTGCGGTGAATGGAACTGGAAATTGTTCTTGCCCTGGTCCTTGGCGCGGTACATCGCCAGCTCGGCATTGCGCAGCAGCGCGGTGGCATCGGGGCTGTCGCCGGGGTAGATGCTGATGCCGATACTGGCCGAGAGGTGATAGGTCTCGCCGTTGATCTCGTAAGGCTGTGCCACTGCGGCGAGCACCCGCTGTGCGCTGGCGCGCGCCGCTTCCGGGTCATCGATCTCGCGAAGCAGTGCGGCGAATTCATCGCCGCTGAAGCGCGACAGCAGGTCAGCTTCGCGCAGGCACTGGCGCAGCCGGCCAGCGACCTGGCGAAGCACCATGTCGCCGCTGTCATGGCCCACGGTGTCGTTGATCAGCTTGAAGCGGTCAAGGTCGATGAACAACACGGCGATTGATTTGCGTTCGCGGTTGGCGTCGCGGATGGCCTGTTCGAGCAGCTGGCGGAACAGCAACCGGTTGGGCAGTCCCGACAGTTCATCGAAATGCGCCAGCCGCCACATCCGTTCCTCGGAGCGTGCCCGTTCGCTGACGTCACGCACCACCACGGTGAGTTTTGGGGCGCCATCCAGCGTCATCCGGCTGACCTTGATTTCCACAGGAATGACGGTGCCGTTACGGGTATGCGCATGCATCTGCAGATTGGTGGTGTCGGCGCGGATGGCGCCGGTGGATTCACACAACACATCCCAGAATCCCGCGCCTGCTGCCGCTACGGGACGCAGCAGCTGCTTCACCGGTAGGCCGAGTAACTCCCGCGGGGTGTGCGCGGTCAGCGTGGCCAGCGCCGGGTTGGCGAACTCGATCAGGCCCGAGGCATTGACCACGGCGATGCCGTCGGCCGCGGTGGTGACGATGGAGTCGAGCAGGGCTTCTTTGGCCTGGAGCTGGCTGCTGGCGATGCGTGCGGCGCGGCGAATTTCGGCTTCGCTCAATTCGCGAACCAGTACGGCACCGAGCCGGCCCAGGCTCTGCTTCATTACAAAGTCCTGGGCGCCGCTGCGCATTGCCGCCACTGCGGTTTCCTCGCCGATGGCGCCGGAGACGATGATGAAGGGAATGTCGGCGTCATGCGCGCGCACCAGTTTCAGTGCGGCGAGACCGTCAAATTGTGGCAGGTTGTAGTCGCAGAGCACGGCACTCCAGGATTCCTGGGTCAGTGCTTCCTGCAATTCGGCCTTGCTCCAGACCCGGCGATGACTGATCTGCAGACCACCGTGGCGCAGCGAGGCGAGAATCAGGATCGCGTCGTTTTCGTCGTCTTCGACAAGCAGCAGGCGGGTCGGCATTGCCGGCGCGTTCATCGGCAGTCAACCCTTGATGCGGCTGATGCGTACCACTTCCGTAATCTTGCGCAAATCGCGCACGATCCGCGCCAGGTGCATGCGGTTCGTTACCTGTACCGTGAAGCGCATGACCGTATAGGTGCCGCCGTCATCGGGATCGACGGCGACGTTCTGGATGTTCGATTCGGCCGCTGCGATTTCGGCAGCGACTTTGGCCAGCACGCCGCGCTGGTTGGCGACGACCAGCCGGATGCCGACGTCAAAGAGTTTGCTCGGGTTGGCATCCCATTGCACGTCGAGCACGCGATCCGGGTCGCGGTTGCCTTTGGCGGCAACCGGGCAGTCATGGGTGTGGATCACCATGCCCTGACCCTTGCTGATGATGCCGATGATCGGATCGCCGGGAATCGGTCCGCAGCAGCGCGCGAACTGCACCGCAAAACCTTCAGAGCCGCGCACGATCACGGCGCCGCCGGAGCGTGTTTCGTCGGGTAGCGGCTCGCTCCGCGCCAGCAGCTGGTGGGCGACCACCACCGCCAGCCGTTTACCGAGGCCGATGTCGGAAAGGATTTCCTCTCGAGATTTGGCGCTGGAGTCGCGCACCAGCTTGTCCCACTTGCCGTCGCTGACCTCGGTCAGCGTGAACTTGAAGTTCGACAGGGCCTGCTGCAGCAGGCGGCTGCCCAGTTGCACCGATTCCGAAAAATGCATCGTTTTCAGGAAATGGCGGATGTGGGCGCGTGCTTTTGCAGTGGCGACGAAGTTCAGCCACAGCGGGTTGGGCTTGGCGTGTGAGGCGGTGATGATCTCCACACGGTCACCGTTGCGCAGTTCGGTGCGCAGCGGCGTCAGTTCCTGGTTGATCTTGACCGCGACGCAGCGGTTACCGATGTCGGTGTGTACCGCGTAGGCAAAGTCGACTGCGGTGGCGCCGCGCGGCAGCGACATGATCTTGCCCTTGGGCGTGAATACATAGACCTCGTCCGGGAACAGGTCGACTTTGAGATGTTCAAGAAATTCGATGGAGTCACCGGATTCTGACTGCATCTCGAGCAGGCTCTGCAGCCACTGGTGGGTCTTCTGCTGCAGTTCCGACAGCGAAGTGTCGGAGCTTTTGTAGAGCCAGTGCGAGGCGACGCCGGCCTCGGCGATCTTGTGCATGTCGGCGGTGCGGATCTGGATCTCGATCGGGCTGCCGAAAGGGCCGAACAGCGTGGTGTGCAGCGACTGGTAGCCGTTGGCCTTGGGGATCGCGATGTAATCCTTGAACTTGCCGGGAATGGGCTTGTAAAGGCTGTGCAACAGGCCCAGCGCGACATAACAGGCCATGTTGTCGCGCACGATGATGCGGAAACCGAACACGTCATGCACTTGCGCGAAGGACAGATGCTTTTCGCGCATCTTGCGGTAGACCGAGTGCAGGTGTTTTTCACGGCCCTGCACCTGCGCTTCAATGCTGTGTTCGCGCAGCTTGCGTTCGATGCCGTCGAGTACCTTGCTGACCACTTCGCGTCGGTTACCGCGGGCGGTGCGTACGGCTTTGGCCAGCACGCGGAAGCGGTCGGGGAAGAGATGGCGGAAGGACAGGTCCTCCATCTCCTGGTAGATGCTGTTCAGGCCCAGGCGGTTGGCAATCGGTGCGTAGATTTCCAGGGTTTCACGCGCGATACGCTGGCGTTTTTCCGGATGCACGGCATCCAGAGTGCGCATATTGTGCAGGCGGTCGGCGAGCTTGATCAGCATCACGCGCACGTCGCGCGCCATCGCCAGCAGCATTTTGCGGAAGTTTTCCGCCTGCGCCTTTTCCTGGGTGTCGAACTGGATGCGGTCGAGTTTGGATACGCCGTCGACCAGTTCGGCCACCGGACGGCCGAACTGTTCGGCGATCTCGTTCTTGGTGACCTCGGTGTCTTCGACGACGTCGTGCAGCAGCGCCGCGGTCAGCGCCTGTGAATCCAGATGCCATTGGCCGAGGATGCTGGCCACGGCCAGCGGGTGGGCGATGTACGGCTCGCCCGATTTGCGGAACTGGCCCTCGTGGGCTGACTCGCTGAAATGGTAAGCCGCCTGGATCTGCGACAGATCCTCGGGCTTCAGGTAAGCCGACCATTCCTGAAACAGAGCCGGCGCTGTGGGCAGCGCGGTTGTTTCAGGGATGGGGATGGGGGCTGAAGGGCTCATGCGTACGGTGGATCTTGCCGTCCGCAATCAGGGGCCGCGCCTCAGCCGCGGGCGCATGCGCCTGTTACGTGGGGCTCTTGTTGAGGATTTCGGCGCCGAATTTCGACGCTGCGAGTTCGCGCAGCGCCACAACCGTCGGTTTGTCACGGGTCGAATCGATCATCGTCTGCGCGCCGTTGGCGAGCTGCCGGGCACGGTAGGTGGCCGCCAGCGTCATTTCGAAGCGGTTGGGGATGATCTTCATGCAATCTTCTACGGTAATGCGGGCCATGGATGTCCTACTTGAGTCGGTTGATCAACGCGGTGTGCCGGGCCAGCTGGTGTGCGGTGCGCAAACGTTCTGCGCGGACAATGTCCTGCAGTTCCGCCGCCGCGGCCTTGAATTCAGCGTTGATAATAACATAATCAAAATCATGGACATGGCTGATTTCCTCACGCGCGTTGCTGAGCCGGGTCGCGATGACTTCCGGGGCATCCTGGGCACGGGAATTGAGCCTTTGCAGCAAGGCCTCAAAAGAGGGCGGAAGGATGAAAATGCTGATCGCGGCGGACATCAGCCTGCGGACCTGGGCGGCGCCCTGCCAGTCGATTTCGAGCACGATGTCGGTATCCCCGGCCAGCTGTTCTTCAACCCAGCGGCGGGAAGTGCCATAGCGGTTGCCGTGGACGGTCGCGGATTCCAGAAAATCGCCCGCTTGAGCCATCTTTTCGAAGGTTTCCGGGGTGACAAAGTGGTAATGCTGGCCGTCTTTTTCGCCGGGCCGGGGGCTGCGGGTGGTATACGACACCGATTTGCGGATCCGGGTGTCGTTTTCGAGCAGTTTGGCCACCAGGCTGGTTTTGCCGGCGCCTGAGGGCGCGCTGACGATGTAAAGATTGCCGCTCATTTCCGGTTTACTCGATGTTCTGGATCTGTTCGCGCATCTGCTCGATCAGCAGTTTGAGGTCCATGGCGACCCGGGTGACCTCGATGTCCGCGGATTTGGAGCCCAGCGTGTTGGCTTCACGGTTGAGTTCCTGCATCAGGAAGTCGAGGCGTTTGCCGGCCGCGCCGCCTTTTTTGAGGATGCGCTCGAGTTCGTCGAGGTGGGTGGCCAGCCGCGACAGTTCCTCATCGACGTCGATCTTGTTGACGAACAGCGCAATTTCCTGACGTACGCGTTCATCATCTGCGGACACCAGCGCGTCCTTCAGGCGGGTGTTGAGCTTGTCCTGGAAGGCGGCAATGATGCCCGGCATCCTTGGCTGTACCACGGCAATGCGCGTGCGCATGTCGGCGGCGCGTTCGAGGATGACAGCGGCGAGTTTTTCGCCTTCACGGGCGCGTGCTGCACCGAATTCGCGCAGCACTTCCGGCATCAGTTCGCTGGCAGTGGCGCGCAGCTCATCGACCGGCAGTTCAT
>JBILYA010000029.1:0-12691 GCA_044378065.1 Burkholderiales bacterium
GTTCGTAGGCGGCCTCGGAACGCCCGAGATGCGGGCACGCTTCACCGAATCCAACTACGAAATCACGGTTCTGCTCGACAACGGCGCTTATGCGGTTGCCCAGCGACGCGACGGTGCGCTGTTCAAGGTGGGCGACCGGGTCCGCATGCGGGGTATCGAACTCGAGCGGCTTACCCCATGACTGGTCGCGGCAGGGTTCGGCTTGCGACGTTAAATCCCCGCCGTTAAGATGCCGTCACCACCGTTGTTCACGGCGGTGATTTCCCCTGGCGGGGAACGCGCTGGAGAGGAGCCTGATCATGTTTGCAATCGTCAGCAAATCCGATGGTTTTCCGGTCAGCCGCAGTGCCGGCGACGACAAACCCGCATTGGTCGTGACCTGGACTTCCGATGCCAAAGCCAAAGCCTTCATCGCCGCCAAGGGCATTGATGCCGACTATAAAGTCGTCGCACTGACCGAAGACAGCCTGACCAGCATGGCTCAGGCGTTGGGTTGTGTCGCTGACGCCATCGACTTCGATTCCTATCCCGAACAGTAGATCACTGTTGCGGCTGCAAGTAGCCGCATGATCGTTGTCGTGCCCGGGATGTTCCCCGGCAGTTTACAAACCCTTACACATTGTTACCGCAAAGCGGTCGATTGGCGCCGGTCTGCAGCGTTATGGTTGATACGGGAATCAACCCGCCAATCATTCAAGGAGTATCGAACATGCAGATCAAGACCATCATGATTGCCGCCGTGCTGGCTGCAGCCTCTGCCGCCCATGCGCAGACGCAGGATCCGGCAGCAACCCCCGGCGTCGACAAGCGTCAGGAAGTGCAGCAGAAGCGCATCGATAAAGGCGTCCAGTCCGGGCAGCTCAACGCCAAGGAAGCGGGACGTCTTGAACGCCATCAGACGCACATCGCGAACATGGAGAGCAAGGCCAAGGCCGACGGCACCGTGACCAGGAACGAGCGTTCCCGTCTGCACCATGCGCAGGATCAGGAAAGCCAGCGCATCCATCATCAGAAGCACGATCGGCAAAAAGCCAACTGATGAACGTGGCCGATCAACCCCAGCCGCTCCGATAGGGGCGGCTTTTTTACGTCCTCTGCAACCGGTCTCGGCTAGAATCAAGGCTATGTTCTGAACTGCGGAGACGGTTGCATGGATGCGTTGAAAGTCGGCATGAAATATGTGGCGGAGCGAGAAGTCACCGAAGCGATGACCACCAAGCGCGGTGAGTACCGGGTGTTTTCGACGCCGTCGATGGTGCAGTTCTGTGAAGTTTCCGCCGGCGAATTGATCGCGCCGCATCTGCAGCCCGGGCAGGGCCAGGTCGGCATCGTGGTGACCATACGCCACATGGGGCCGACGCCGATGGGTAAATGTGTACGCGCCGAGGTCGAACTGACCGGCATCGACCGCCGCCGGCTGAGTTTCAAAATCAAGGTGTTCGATGATGTCGAGCAGGTTGGTGAAGCCGAGCATGACCGTTTTATCGTCGATCTCGACAAGTATCAGGCCAAACTGAAAAAGAAAATCGAAGGCTGACGGCGCGCTGCCACCGGCGCGCGGAGGAGGCATCATGGCGTGGATCATCACCAAGTATTTCCTCACGGCCGCCGTTGTGGTGCTGGTGTCGGAACTGGCCAGGCGCAGCGACAAACTCGGTGGTCTGGTCGCCGCGTTGCCGATGGTGACGGTGCTGGCCCTGATCTGGCTGTATGTTGAAAACCAGCCCGCTGAAAAAATCGCCAATCATGCCTGGTACACCTTCTGGTATGTGATCCCGACGTTGCCGATGTTTTTGGCATTTCCCTTGCTGTTGCCGCGGATCGGGTTCTGGCCGGCGCTGCTGGCCTGCATGGGGATTAGCGCCGTCTGTTTCGTGGTGTTCGCACTGGCACTGCGGCGTTTTGGTATTGAATTGATGTAACGGAGCTCCTGTCTTGAAGCAGAAAATCGAACTGGTGGTTTGCGACATGGCCGGCACCACGGTGCGCGATGCCGGGCAGGTGCCGCAGGCCTTCACCTCGGCGCTGGCAGCGCACGGCATTGCAGTCACTGCGCAGGCGATCAACAGTCTGCGCGGTGCGTCCAAACGGCTGGCGATTCTCAATCTGATTCCGCCGCAGGCCCCGGATCGCGAGCGTGTTGCCGAACAGGTTTATGCGACCTTTGTGCAGCATCTGGCGCAGGTGTTTAACGGCACGGTAGAACCGGTGCCCGGCGCAAGGGAAATGATCGATACCTTGCGCGCCCGCGGTGTGCGTATTGCGCTGAATACCGGCTTTGACCGCGAAACCACGGAGCTGCTGCTGGATGCGCTGCGCTGGCGCGATGGTGTGGTGGATGCCGTGATCTGCGGCGATGAAGTCAAACTGGGTCGCCCGGCGCCCTATATGATTTTCCATTGCATGGAAGCGACCGGCGTGAACAACGTGCGCCATGTTGCCAATGTCGGCGATACCGTGCTCGATTTGCAGTCAGGGTACAACGCCGGGGTGACCTGGAATATCGGGGTGTTGTCGGGCGCACATGGCCGTGACCAGATGCAGGCCCTGCCGCATACCCATCTGCTCGACAGCGTGGCGGATTTGCCGGAATTATTCTTTGGCCGCGCTTGAGGCGCGTCGCAACATCCCTGTCGCCTCAGAACTGTTCGTCGTCGCGCAGGTAGCGCCACTGCCCGACGGGCAAGTCGCCGAGCATTACTTTACCGATGCGCACCCGTTTCAAACCGGTCACGGTCAGTCCGACCAGTTCGCACATGCGGCGGATCTGGCGCTTTTTGCCCTGACGCAGCACGAAACGCAGCTGGTCCTGGTTTTGCCACGACACCTGGGCGGGACGCAGCGCTTCGCCGTCCAGTGACAGGCCATGCTGCAGCAGGGCCAGTCCGTCCCTGCCCATTTTGCCGGTAACCCGCACCAGATATTCCTTTTCGATGCGCGAGTTTTCGCCGATCAGCTGTTTGGCGATGCGCCCGTCCTGGGTCAGGATCAGCAGGCCGGTGGAGTCGATGTCGAGGCGGCCGGCCGGCGCCAGTCCGCGCAAATGCTGCGGCCCGAAGCGCAGTTTGCTGCGGTCACCGCTATAGTGGTTTTCCGCGATGACCAAGGTGCTCGCCGGCTTGTAATTGTTCTCGGCCTGACCGGAAACAAAACCGATCGGTTTGTGCAGCAGCAGGGTGACTCGGGATTGCTGCTTTTCGCGCGCCGCGGCAGTCAGTGTGATGGTCTGGGTCGGCAGGATTCGTGTGCCCAGTTCGGTGACCGGAATGCCATCCACCAGCACCCAGCCGCGCTCGATATAACTGTCTGCCTCGCGCCGGGAGCACAGACCCTGCTCCGACATCAGCTTGGACAGACGAATTTTTTCCATGAGGCCGTGGTTGCGTGAGATTGGGGCGGGTTAGAAAAAGCGCAGCAAATTGAAATTCAATAACTTATTGTTTTTATTGAATATTGTATTTTGTTGCGCATCAAAACGCAGCAAAGATATTGGCGGCGGCCTTGATCGTGCGGTCGATTTCAGCCGGCCCGTGCGCCGCCGAAATAAACCCCGCCTCGTAAGCTGATGGCGCCAGATAGACGCCCTCGGCGAGCATGGCGTGGAAAAACCGGTTGAACGCTTCCTTGTCGCACTCCATCACCTCGGCATAACCGGTCGGCGGCGTATCGCGGAAATACAGCCCGAACATGCCGCCGATGCTGCGCGCCGAAAACGGGATGCGATGACCCTGAGCCGCTTCGCTCAGGCCGCTGCACAATTGATGGGCGCTGGCGGCCAGACGATCGTAAAAACCCGGGGCCTGGATCAGTTTCAGCGTAGCCAGCCCGGCGGCAACCGCCACCGGATTGCCGGACAGCGTACCGGCCTGATACACCGGGCCTACCGGGGCAATGCATTGCATGATGTCGCGGCGACCGCCGAAGGCGCCGACCGGCATGCCGCCGCCAATGACCTTGCCCAGCGTGGTCAGGTCCGGCTTGATGCCGTAAAGCGCCTGTGCGCCGCCGAGGGCGACGCGGAAGCCGGTCATCACTTCATCAAAAATCAGTACGACGCCATGTTCGCTGCACAGGCGGCGCAGCAATTCGAGGAATCCGGGTTTGGGAGCCACCAGGTTCATATTGCCGGCCACCGGCTCGACGATCACCGCAGCAATTTCGGAGCCCTGTCTGGCGAAGGTTTCTTCCAGCGCCGATTCGCTGTTGTAGTCGAGCACCAGCGTGTGCGCGGCGACTTCCGGCGGCACGCCGGCCGACGAGGGCTGGCCGAAGGTCAGTGCACCGGAGCCGGCCTTGACCAGCAGGGAATCCGCATGACCGTGGTAACAGCCCTCGAACTTGATGATTTTGCTGCGCCCGGTGAAGCCGCGGGCGAGGCGGATGGCACTCATCGTCGCTTCGGTGCCGGAGCTGACCAGTCTGACCTGTTCCAGCGAAGGCACCAGTTGCCGCAGCAATTCGGCCATTTCGATTTCGACTTCCGTCGGCGCGCCGAAAGACAGGCCGCGTTCAGCCGCCTGTTGTACGGCGCGTACCACATCGGGATGGGCGTGACCGCAGATCAACGGCCCCCAGGAACCGACATAGTCGATGTAACTGTTGCCGTCGGCGTCCCATACCAGAGGCCCTTTGCCGCGCTGGAAAAACAACGGCGTACCGCCCACCGATTTGAAAGCCCGCACGGGTGAATTGACGCCGCCGGGAATGGCCAGCTGGGCGTGATTGAACAGTTTCTGGTTTTTTTTCATCAGTGCAATTCAAACAGGGATTGAAATTCACGGGCCGCCGCCTCGATGTCGGGCGCGGCGAATACGGCGGAAATGACGGCCACGGCGTCAATGCCGGCGCGGATCAGCTGCGGGGCATTGCCCGGCGTGATCCCGCCGATGCCGACCAGCGGCACCGCGAGCTTGTGTTTGGCGCGGGTCACCAGTTCCAGCGGCGGCCGCACCGCATCCGGTTTGACGCTGGACGTAAAAAAACTGCCGAAGGCGATATGGTCGGCGCCTGCGGCCACCGCCGCTTCCGCCAGTTCCAGGCGGTCGTAACAGGAGGCGCCAAGCAACTTGCCGGGGCCGAGCCGGGCGCGTGCCGCGGCAATGTCACCGTCGTCACCGCCGAGATGGAGGCCCGCAGCATCCACGGCTAGCGCCACATCGAGGTGGTCGTTGATGATCAGCGGTACGCCGCGCACGGTACACAGGGCTTGCAGTATGCGGGCCTGGGTGAGCCGTAACTGCGAATCGGCGGTTTTGTTGCGGTACTGCACAACGCGGGCGCCGCCGGCGAGCGCAGCGCGTACGCGATACAGCAGATCGTCGGTATCAGCGAGATCCGGCGTGATCGCGTACAGCCCGGCGATCCGCGCGTTCACGCCCGGGGGTCGCCGTCGCCTTCGGTCGTGCCGGGCTCGGCTTCGTCTTCACGCGCCCAGAACAGGCGATCGGGGATGTGCTGGCCCATGCCGGGGCGGAATGCGAGTTTCAGCGACTGCCAGGTGTATTCCTGGGCATCGCGCACGGCTTCCTGCATGTCGACGCCGTTGGCGATCGTGGCGGCGAGGGCTGAAGCCAGTGTGCAGCCGGAGCCGTGATAACTGCCGGGAAGGCGCGGCCAGTTGTCACTGCGCACCACGCCGTCGCTGTTGTAGAGGGTGTTGACGACTTCACCGGTGTTTTCATGGGTGCCGGTGATCAACACATATTCACAGCCCGAAGCGAGGATGCGCCGTGCGCATTCCGCCAGATCGGGATTGTCATCACCGTCTTCGGCATCCTCGGCGGAGAGGCGGCGCGCTTCGATGCTGTTGGGCGTAATGATGGTGGTCTGCGGGATCAGCAGTTCGCGGATCGCCGACAGCATGTCTTCCGAGGCCAGTTCATCGCCGCGGCCCGAGGCCAGAACCGGATCGAGGATCAGCGGGATTTCAGGGTAATCGGAGACCACTTCGGCAACGGCGGCAACGGCTTCCAGACTGCCGAGCACGCCGATCTTGAAGGCGGCAACGGGCATGTCTTCGAGGATGCAGCGCGCCTGGTCGGAAACCCACTCGCCGTCGATCGGCAACACGCCATCGACACCCATGGTGTCCTGCACCGTGATGGCGGTGACTACGGAGACCGGATGGCATCCCATGCTGGCGAGGGTCATGATGTCGGCTTGCAGCCCGGCGCCTCCGGTGGGATCGGTGGCGGCGAACACCATGACAATGGGCGGAGAATCAATCATGCGCGAGGTTGGGCCCGGAGTGGGGATGGGCTAAAATGTCAGTGTTCACGACGAAATCCAGCCGATGGATTGTAGCTTACATTTAACTCAGAAAACGCTGATGACCACCGATACCGGGCAGTACAAGAAATACATGTGCTTGATTTGCGGCTTTATTTACGACGAAGCTGCAGGTGCGCCTGATGAAGGGATTGCGCCGGGCACCAAATGGGAAGACGTGCCGATGAACTGGACCTGTCCCGAGTGTGGTGCCCGCAAGGAAGATTTCGAGATGGTGCAGATCTGATAGACAAAGTGGGCGCATGAGACTCCTGCATACGATGATCCGCGTCGGCGACCTGCAACGGTCGATTGATTTTTATACCCAGGTGCTGGGTATGCGGTTGTTGCGCAAAAGCGATTACCCCAGCGGCCGCTTTACCAACGCCTTTGTCGGTTATGACGATGAGTCGCGCGCCGCGGTGCTGGAGCTGACCCACAACTGGGATACCGCGTCGTATGACATGGGCACCGGTTTCGGCCATGTCGCGGTCGAAGTCGAAGATGCCTGCAAAGCCTGTGATGAAGTGAAAAAACGCGGCGGCAAAGTCACCCGCGAACCGGGGCCGATGAAACACGGCACGACGGTGATTGCTTTTGTCGAAGACCCCGACGGCTACAAGATCGAGTTCGTGCAGCGCAAGTCCGCGAACTAAGCCGGTGCCGTAAGGGCATCGGCAATCCGTACAAAATCCGCAACCGAAAGCTCCTGCGCCCGCGCGCCGGCATTGATGCCCAGTGCAGCGAGCTGCTCGGCTGACACCAGGCCTTTCAGCGTGTTGCGCAGCGTTTTGCGACGTTGCGAGAACGCACGGCTGACAACTTCGGCAAACAGGGTTTCATCGCGCGCCTGATGGGGCGGCGGATTCAGCGGTATCAGCCGGACCACGGCCGATTCGACCTTGGGCGCGGGATCAAATGATTCGGCGGGCACGTCGATCAGCATTTCCATATCGAAGCGGTATTGCAGCATTACCGACAGCCGGCTGAATTCCGAATTGCCGGGCGCAGCAACCATACGCTCGACGACTTCACGCTGCAGCATGACATGGATGTCGCGGATGTGGCCGGCAAACGCGGCAAAGCGGAATAACAGCGGTGTCGAGATGTTGTAGGGCAGGTTGCCGACGACACGCAGGTCGTCTCCGAGCATCGCAAAATCGAACTCCAGCACATCGCCTTCGTGAATGACCAGCCGTTCCGGCGGATGCAGCCCGTGCAGCCGGGCAATCAGGTCACGGTCGATCTCGATCACCTGCAGACGATCGAGGCGGGCCAGCAGCGGGTCGGTCAGCGCGCCGAGGCCGGGACCGATTTCAACCAGATTGTCGCCTCGGCGTGGCATGACTGCCGAAATGATGCCGGCAATGATGCCGTCGTCGATCAGGAAATTCTGGCCGAAACGCTTGCGCGGGATGTGCCCTGCCGCGGAACGCATGCTCACGCTGTACGTTTGCTGCGCACGGCCAGTTCGGCAGCCAGCTCAATCGCGGCCACCAGGCTTTCGGCTTTGGCTTTGCCGGTGCCGGCCAGTTCCAGCGCGGTGCCGTGATCGACCGAGGTGCGGATCACCGGCAGACCCAGCGTAATGTTGATGCCGCCGCCGAAACTGGCGTATTTCAGTACCGGCAGTCCCTGGTCGTGATACATCGCCAGCACGCAATCGCAATGTTTCAGCCGCTCGGGCTGGAATAACGTATCGGCGGGCAGGGGTCCGACCAGATCGAATCCTTCGCTGCGCAGTTGCTCCAGTACCGGCACGATGACATCGATTTCTTCACGACCAAGATGACCCGATTCACCGGCGTGCGGATTCAGCCCGGCGATGATGATCCGGGGCTGGGCAATGGCAAAGCGGCGCACGAGATCACCACGCAATACCCGCAGCGTGCATTCCAGACTTTCCCGGGTGATCGCAGCGGCGACGCTGTGCAGCGGCAGATGGGTGGTGGCCAGTGCGACACGCATGTCGCCCCCTGCCAGCATCATCACCACATGCGGCGCGTGCAGCCGCTCCTGAAGGAATTCGGTGTGTCCGGTGAAGGGAATGCCGGCGTCATTGATGACGCCCTTGTGCACCGGCGCCGTGGCCATAGCATCGAAAATGCCGTCGCGGCAGCCGTCGGTGGCGATTTCCAGCGTATGCAGCACGTACCGGCTGTTAGCCGGATCAAGACGTCCGGCGGCCGCCTGTTTTGCAAGAGGTACATGCAGTACGGAAAACGCCGGGGCATTGTCGCGACCGGTAAAACGCGGCGGCGCGCCGGAAAATCCCAGCTTGCGCGCACGGGTATGCAGAAGTGTTTCGTCTGCGATAACGACGATGCGCGCAGGGAATGTGCGTCCGCTGATCATCGCGCACAGATCCGGTCCGATGCCCGCGGGTTCGCCGGCAGTGACGGCAACGAGCGGCGTGTTGGCGGGAATTGTCATGAGGAGCCGGATTTTGCGTCGGCCCTGGCCGGTCAGCTGCGGTTTTCGAGACGCTGTTCGACGTAGGCGCGGTCACGCAGCTGGCGCACCCATTCCTGATAGGCCTCGTCGGTTTTGCGTTCGCGCAGGGTTTGGCGCGCATTCAGGCGCTGGCCTTCCTTGGTCATATCCTGATTCCGCCGCTCGATGACCTGAATCAGATGCCAGCCGAAAGGACTGCGTACCGGAGGACTGATTTCGCCGGGTTTCAGAGCATCCATCGCACGCTCGAATTCGGGTACGGTGTCGCCCGGGGAAAGCCAGTTCAGTTCGCCGCCCCGCGATGCACTGGTGTCTTCCGAGCGCGACCGCGCCAGTTCGGCAAAGTCGGCCTTGTTGTCCAGACGCTCTTTCAGCGCGAGGATACGGTTGCGCGCTTCGGTTTCGGAAACCAGTTCGTTGGTCTTGATCAGAATATGGCGTGCGCGTGTCTGCTGGACCACAACCGGTGCAGCGCCGCCGCGCCGTTCGTTCAGGCGAAGAATATGGAAGCCGTTGGAGCTGCGCAGCAATTCGCTCAGCTGACCGGCCTGCATCGGTCGCAGTGCGTCGAGGAACAGAGCCGGCAGCCGGCTGGACTCGCGCCAGCCGAGCAGCCCGCCCTGCAGCGCTTCCGGGCCATCGGAAACAGCGGCGGCGACCTGACGGAAATCCGCGCCACCCTTGATCTGCGCCAGCGCCTGCTCGGCGCGTACACGGCGTTCCTGTATCTGTTCGGGCGTGGCTTTTTCGGGCACCGAGACCAGGATGTGCGAGACATTGAATTCATCGCGGCCGGGCTGGGCCATCTGGCTCTGGATGAAATTGTCGACTTCCGATTCGGTCACGACGATTTTTTGCGCCACTTCGCGTTCGCGCAGCCGTGAAAGGGTGATTTCGCTGCGGATGTCCTCACGGAATTTATCGTAGGGGACATTGTCTTTCGCCAGCACCGTGCGCAGTTCCGCTACAGTCATCTTGTTCTGTTCGGCAATCTTCAGCATGGCGCGGTCGAGTTCGGCGTCATCCACGCGCGTTCCGGTGTCGCGCGCGTGCTGCATCTGAACGCGATCGTTGATCGTCCGCTCCAGCAATTGACGCTCGAGGACCTGGCGCGCAGGTGGCTGTGTGCCCTGCTGGGCTAGTTGTCGCAGCGCAAAATCGACCCGTGCCGCCAGTTCGCGCTCGGTGATCACTTCGTCATTGACGACTGCGACGATTCGGTCGACCACAACAATTGAGCGTGGCTTGGATTGCTGGGCCTGTGCAGTCGCGGTAATCAGCAGCAGGCAGGCGGCAGTCAGTCGGAGGGCGGTTCGGAAGTGCATGTCATGTCCAGGGTTTGGGATGCTGCCGGGGTTTTCCGGGCGCGCCGTTCGGGCACGCCGGTCAGAACAGTCCCGGTACATTGTATTCGACCGGCGCCGGAGAGCGCGGATCGAATGGTTTGTAGCCGACAATATTACGCTTAAGCACTTCCATCGGGCTACTGCCGATGCGAGAAACACCGGTCAGTTCCAGCATGACGAATATTGACGTGCTGGCCGCGCTGCTGGTGGTGGCAAAGCGGTGTGCGGCAATGCGCAACGACCAGCAGCGGTCGTTGTATTCGATGCCGGCCAGTGCTTCCAGTGCACGGTTGTCGAGCAGCGAATAGTTCCAGCGGCCGACTGCGGTCCACCCGGTCTGGATCGGCCATTGCATGGAAATGTCGGTCTGCCGGATCGAATTGACGGTTTCGCGGTAAGCCAGATTCAGCACCTTGCCGTGCTGCGGCTGGTAGCGGCTTGAGATGTTGAATTTCTGGGTTTGCTGGCTATCCGCGTTGTATTGCCAGCCCGCATCGGCTGTCCAGTTGGTGGCGACGTTGCCGCTGATCGCTGCCAGCAGGTCGGAATTGTTGCTGGCGCGCGGCGCCACACCCGGCAGGGTGACCTGCTGGGACTCGAAATAAAAACGTTGTGCCAGGGCGCCACGGATCCGCTCGATGCCCGTATCGGCACTGATGAACCGTGAGGTGACACCGAGGGTCAGCTGGTTGGCGTCGTTAATGCGGTCGTTGCCGCTGAACTGATTTTCGGAAAAAATGGTCGCGAAATTGATGTCCTGCACGCCGCTATCGAAATTCGGCAGCGCGCTCTGGTCTTTGTAGGGGATGTAGACATAGTAGGCCTTGGGTTCCAGCGTCTGCAGCACGCGTTGGCCGCGGGCATTGATCTCGCGCTCGAACACCACGCCGCTGTCGGCGCTGAAAATCGGCAGCGTACGCGTGGTATCTGCAAGGCCGGCAGTATTATTGCTGCCGATGGTATAGCGCGTCATGTGCGCACCGACCTTCGGCGTGAAGTGGGCGAATGCATTTTGCATCGGCAGCGAATAACTGGGGTAGGCAACGACCCGCTGGCCGTTGACCAGTGACACATGGTCAAAAGCCGTGTAATTGCCGAGAAACTCAAAGTCGCCCCGGTTGGCGGTCTGGCGCTGCGCGTTCAGCGTGATCTGCGGTTGCCGGTTGTACGGCGGGGTCAGAGGCGCCAGCGGATCCGCTTGCAGGGTCTGGAAACGCTGGACGTAAGCCGAAAATCCGTAAGTGCCGTTGTCGCCCCAGGTGCCGCCGCGCTGCAATGTGACATCGTTGGACAGGTTGACCTGCGATGTGACTGCCACTTGCGTCGACAGGTCGGTGAAATACTTGCCGTCGGACACGCGGTTGATGTTAAGCAGCCCGTTCCACGTTTCGGTGAGTTGCTGCTGGTGCTTGGAAAAGAAACCCCAGCGGTCGCGGCCGATCTGCTGGTCATTGGACAGGATCTCGGCGCGCGCATCACCTTTCCACTTCGGATCCAGGTAACGGAACTCACCACCCAGCTGCAGGCCGCGTTTGGTCATGTAACGCGGATAAATCGTCGCGTCCATATCCGGCGCGAGATTCAGGTAATAGGGGACGGTGAATTCAAAGCCGGTGGTGTTTGAGCTCCGGTAACTCGGCGTCAGCACGCCGGATTTGCGTTCTTCATGCAGAGAGAACGATAGGTAAGGTGACCAGAAGATCGTTTGGTCCATGAATACGATGCTGGCGTCGCGCGCAACACCAACGTCGCGGCTGCGATCCAGGTCGAGTTCTTTGGCGCGCAGATACCAGGCATTGTTGCCGGGTTCGCAAGTCGTGTAATTGGCGGATTCGATCCGATACTGACCGGGGCCCTGGAACAGCAGGCGCTCCGCGGTGCCGCGGCCGTCGCTGACCGGAAGCGGGCCGCTGCCGGCGGGGCCGGTGGGCGGCAGGGTCATCAGCATGTAACGCGGGGATTCCATGAACCCGCGATCGGTGGCCGTTTCGTAACGCAGCACGCTGCCTTCGATCATCTCGCGGCCCTGCTCGAGACTGACGTTGCCTTTGGCGTCGAGTATCTCGTTCTGGGTATCGTGGCGCATCCAGTCGGCGGCAAATGCCTGTCCGCGTTTGCGCATGCGCACATTGCCGAAAGCCTCGAGATCCTTGTCCTGGGTGCCCTGGATACGGTCTGCATCCACAAACAGCGGTACGTCTTCCGGGGTTTCGGGCGGCGACAGCAGCCGCGACTCCGGTTTGAGCGTCAGGCTGTCGTCGGCGCCCGCGAGCAGCGGCATCGCGCACAGTACGGCAAGCGCTATTTGTTTTTTTCTGGGGAAAGGCATCGGGAAAGGGTGTCAGGCGAGGTGCTAAAATCTCACAATTCACCCTGTGAAGCAACGATTGAAACCGTCTACTGATTCCGCGAACGATTTGCGGCGCGAAGCGCTGAGCGCCTGGATCGCCGAGCGCCTGCCCGGCGAGGCGTTTACGCTGGCGCCGGCATCGGCGGATGCCAGCTTCCGCCGCTATTTTCGCGTGACGCTCGATGGCGTGACGCGCATTGCCATGGATGCGCCGCCCGAGCGTGAAGACAGCCGGCCGTTCATCCATGTCGCGCAGCTGATGCGCGACGCCGGC
>JBILYA010000316.1:0-3262 GCA_044378065.1 Burkholderiales bacterium
AATCGCCACCGCACCGCAGCGCCGGCTGGCGATCAAGACCTTTGTCGCGCGTTATGCCAAATCACTGATCCGTGAAGCCGTGCTGCGCGAATTGAAACGCGGCGGGCAGGTTTACTTCCTGCACAACGACATCGACACCATCGCCCATATCGAGGAAGAGCTGACACGGCTGATGCCCGAGGCGCGGGTGCGCATCGCCCACGGCCAGATGCGCGAGCGCGAGCTGGAACTGGCGATGCGTGACTTCTATCAGGGCCGCTTCAACATCCTGTTGTGCACCACCATCATCGAAACCGGCATCGACATCCCGACCGCCAATACCATCATCATCAACCGCGCCGACCGTTTCGGTCTGGCCCAGCTACACCAGCTGCGCGGCCGCGTCGGCCGCTCGCACCATCAGGCTTATGCCTATTTGCTGCTGCCCGATGAAGGCAATATCACCACCAACGCCAAGAAACGCCTCGAAGCGATTCAGGCGATGGAAGAACTGGGCTCGGGCTTCTATCTGGCGATGCATGACCTCGAAATCCGCGGCGCCGGCGAAGTACTCGGTGAAAACCAGTCCGGCGACATGCATGAGATCGGCTTCAACCTCTACTGCACGATGCTCGACATGGCCGTGAAGTCGCTGAAAGCCGGCAAGGAGCCTGACCTCAACGCGCCGCTGGGCGTGACCACCGAAATCAATCTGCACACGCCGGCGCTGCTGCCCAGCGACTACTGCCACGACGTGCATGAACGGCTGGTGCTCTACAAACGCATGGCCAACTGCGACAACGATGACCAGTTGCAGCTGCTGCAGGAAGAACTGATCGACCGCTTCGGCGAACTGCCGGACGCCACCCGCGCGCTGATCGACAGCCACCGCCTGCGTCTGCTCGGCAAGCCGCTGGGCATCGCCAAAATCGACGCCAGCGAAAATACCATCCAGTTGCAGTTCGTGCCCAACCCGCCGATCGAGCCGATCAGGATCATCAAACTGATCCAGTCGAAAAAACACTACAAGCTCGCAGGACAGGACCGGCTGCGGATCGAAACCAAAACCCCGGATCTGAAAACCCGCGTCGCCGAAATCCGTCGCGTGTTTGCCGAATTGGGCTGAGCGGCCGACAATGTGCCATCCGCTCTCAAAACATGACTGAATTGTGGAGCATCAACATGAGCCGATTTAATCGCCTTCTGGTTCTATTCGTCGCCGCTCTGGCGACCACCTTCTTCTCCGCACCGGCGCTGGCACAAAATGCACCGGCCATCGGCATCGTGATCATGCACGGCAAAGGCGGACGCCCCGAACGTTTTGTCAGCGTGCTCGCCGAGGGTCTCGAACGCAAAGGCTGGCTGGTCGCCAATATCGAAATGCCGTGGTCGGGTCGGCGCGAATATGACGTTGACACAGCCGGCGCCGAACAGCAGGTCACCGCCGCGCTGAACGAACTGCGCAGCAAGGGTGCAAAAAAGGTATTTGTCGCCGGCCACAGCCAGGGCGGCGTGTTTGCGCTGTATTACGCCAGCCGCAATCCGGTCGACGGCGTCATTCCCATGGCGCCGGGCGGCAGCGTGGATGCACCGGTCTATGCCCAGAACGTCGGCGGCGCTCTGGCGCTGGCACAGCGTATGGTCGCCGACGGCAAAGGCGCTGAACGCGGGGTCTTCAAGGACTATGAAGGCTCGAGAGGCGTAAACGACATACACACCACCGCAGCAACCTACGTCACGTGGTTTGATCCGAACGGGGCGATGAACCAGGGCAAGTCCTCGCGCGCGATTCCCGCGACAACACCGGTGCTTTATATCGCACCGCGCAACGATTACCCGGGCCTCGTCCGCTTCAAGTCATCAATGTTTGCCGCGCTGCCATCCAATCCGCTGACCCGTATGGCTGACATCGAAGGCGACCACCTGAACGCACCGGGCAACTCGATCGACACCATCGCGCGCTGGGTCGGCGAAGTCGTCTCCAAATAAGAAAGTCCGCGTATGCCCATGCGCAAATGGCGTCTGCAGGATCTCGATGCCAGCATCGACACCTTCCGCCGGTCAGTGCACGAGATCGCCGCCGCCGATTACAGCCCTGAAGAGCTGCAGGCCTGGGCGCCGGAAGAAACCGACTATTCCGAATGGGAAAGTCGCATGGACGTCAGCCAGGGCTGGACTTTCGAGATCAACGGCAAACTCGGCGGCTTCATCACCACCGATGCGCCGGGGCATATCGATCTGCTGTATGTCCACCCTGACTATCAGCGCATGGGGGTGGCGAGCGCATTACTGGAGTTGTTGGTGGCCGACGCCGGCGTCCGCGGTATTCACAATCTGCATACCGAAGCCAGCCGCACCGCACGCCCGTTTTTTGAACAGGCCGGATTCCGCCTCGTCCGCACGCAGAGCGTCACCCGCAATGGCGTGGCGTTTGAACAATTCGTGATGGAACGCAAGCCGCACTAAGCAGGCTGCACTGAGCAGGCTGCACTGAGCGGGCCGCAATAAGCGGCTTGCGTATGCCAGCGATCAGCCGACCGCAGCGTTGGAGTGGAAAATCAGTCCGGCGTGCTCGCGCAGCGCATGGAACTTGATCTTCGGCCACTGTTCCTGTGCGACATCGATCTCGATGGCATTGCCGGCAAGGAAAGCCGGCGCTCCGACAGCATCATGCGCCACGCGGTGCGAGTTGGCATCGATGAAACGCTGCAGCTCACGGTCATCATCGCAGGTCACCCAGCGCGCAGCGACATAACGCGCCGGTGACAGCCGCGCTTCACATCCGTACTCATGCTTCAGACGGTGCGCAACAACTTCAAACTGCAGTTGGCCGACTGCACCGAGCAGCAGCAGGCTGCCCGCCACCGGCTTGAACACCTGAATCGCGCCCTCTTCACCCAACTGACCGAGACCGGTGCGCAACTGCTTGCTGCGCAGCGGATCGGCAACCTCAACGGTCTGAAACAGTTCCGGCGCAAAAAACGGCAGGCCGGTGAACTGCAGATCCTCGCCTTCCGTCAGCGTGTCGCCCAGTTGCAGCACGCCATGATTGGGAATACCGATGATGTCGCCGGCGTAAGCGTCTTCCACCTGCTCACGGCGCTGCGACAGGAAGGACACCACGGAACTCGGCCGGAAGAATTTTTCAGTACGGCAGTTTTTCAAACGCATGCTGCGCTCGAAACGACCGGAACAGATGCGGATGAAGGCGACACGGTCGCGGTGACCCGGGTCCATATTGGCCTGGATCTTGAACACCACGCCGGAGAACTTGGGCTCTTCC
>JBILYA010000319.1:0-3257 GCA_044378065.1 Burkholderiales bacterium
GCATGCCTGGCGGCTGGAAGTGTTCGGCGTGTCCAATGCGCATCTGCCGGCATCCGGCAAGGCGGAGGCGGCGGCCGGCTTCAAGCGGGATGTGCTGCCGGCGATCATGGATGGCCGCATCAAGCCGCTGATCGACAGTATTTTCAGTTTTGACGAACTGCCTGCGGCGAAAGCGCGCATGGACAGCAGTGCGATGGTTGGAAAGATTGCGGTGAAAATCGCCTGACTCCACCGACCAGAAACAAAAAAGCCGTTCGTGATGAACGGCTTTTTTATTGGAGCTGCAAAACTCAGTCGGCTTTGGCGCCAGAGGCCTTGACCACTGCAGCCCACTTCGGGATTTCCGTTTCAATCAATTTGCGGAATTCCTCGGGGTTGCCGGGATTCACTTCAACGCCGGAGGCGGCGAGGCGGGTTTTCACATCAGGCTGGGCCAGCGAGTCGAGCGCAGCCTTGCTGAGGATCGTCACAACTGGGGCCGGGATGCCCGCCGGGCCGACAATGCCGTACCAGGCCACCGCGGCGTAACCCGACAGTCCGGCTTCAGCAATCGTCGGCACATCGGGAATGGCGGCGACGCGGGTCGGCGAGGTCACGCCCAATCCGCGCAGACGTCCGGCCTTGATCATTGGAATCGCGGACGACACGCTGGCGAACTGGATGTCGGTCTGTCCTGAGATCAGCGCGGTCAGTGCTTCCGATGCGCCCTTGTAGGCGACGTGTACGGTTTTCACGCCGGCCATGCTGTTGAACAGTTCCGCCGACAGATGTACTGATGTGCCGGCACCGGAGGTGCCGTAGTTCAGCACGCCGGGTTTGGCTTTGGCGAGCGCGATCAGTTCCTTCACCGACTTCGCCGGTACCGACGGATTGAGCACCAGCACATTGGGACTGTCACCGACACGTGCAATCGTCGTGAAGCTGTTCAGCGGGTGGTAGTTGAGCTTGGAGTACAGGCTGTAATTGATCGCTTGTGTGCCGATGGTACCCATGAACAGGGTATAGCCGTCGGGCGCACTTTTCGCTGTCAGTTCGGCAGCGATGTTGCCGCCGGCGCCGGCGCGGTTGTCGATCACCAGCGGCTGGCCCAGACGTTCTCGCAGTGCCGGTTCCATCGCGCGGGCGATCACGTCGGCCGCGCTGCCAACCGTGAACGGAATCAGCATGCGCACCGCGCGGTTGGGAAAATTCTGCGCCTGCGCGAAATTCACGCTGCAGAGTCCAGCGACAAGCAGAACTGTTGTACGCAACTTGTTCATGCGTATACGTTTCATCGTTTCTCCTCCGGAACTGTTTGAGGTGCAGCCTAGCATGCGTCGAATGATGTTTGCACGCTGCGCTGCGCGATAAACTATGATCAGGATCAAATACCCGGCGACCGGATGCGGCAACAATTCCGGAATCCTGCACCCATGGAGACTGTCATGAAGAATTCACTGCGTTATGCCCTCGCTGCGCTGGCGGTTTGCCCGGCGACTGCGCTGACCCAGCAGCAGAAAATCACGCCGCCGATTGCCGTCTACTGGATGAGCGTCGATACCACCAGTGGCCTCCCGATGGGCAGCATGGGGGGCGGCGGTGGTCCGTCGGCAATGGACATCGGCCGCATGATGCTGGGTGGCGGCATGGACGGCGGACCGAACCGTACGATGTGGCTGGAACTCGGATCACAGCGCAGTGCGTCCGGTACGCCGGCTGCGGCGCACGAGATTCCTGCCGGCATGAAGATGGGCGCCAGCCTGCCGCTGGAAACGCCGCAGCGCCAGCGCGCGGAACCGCGTGAAGACGGCATGCCGGAGAATTTCGAGAAACCGCGCGGCCGCATGCTGATTTTCTGGGGTTGCGGTGAGCAGGCCGGTGCCGGCCAGCCCTATGTGATTGATTTTTCGAAACTCGCTCAAGGCGATGTGCCGCAGGGCCTGATCAGCCGCCGCGTCAACGTGCCGCGCGGGCCGTCGGCTTCGCGCAGCAAGACTTATGGTGACTGGCCCAACCAGCGCGACGGCCAGCGTGTGCCGGGCGATGCTTCCTTGCGCGGTGAGCATCAGGTCAAGGGCAACTATTCGCCGGACATCCGGTTTTCGCTTGCCGACAAATACGATTTCATGGAGCCGGTGAATCTGGCGCAGGCGAAATCCGGCGGCGGCATCCGGCTGTCCTGGAACGGTGTTGCCAGCGCCAACGGTTATTTCGCAACGGCGATGGGCGGAAAGGAAGGCACCGAAGACGTCGTGTTCTGGAGTTCCAGCAACAGCCGTGAATTCGGTGACCAGTTGATGAACTGGCTGCCGCCTGCCGAAGTCGCTCGGCTGATCAAGGAACGCGTTGTGATGCCGGCATCGACGACGGAGTGCGTGGTGCCGGCGCAATTTGTCGCGGCTGCGCCTGCAGCCTTCCTGCGTTTCATTGCTTATGGTGATGAGGCCAATTTCGTGCATCCGCCACGACCCAAGGATCCCAATGCCGTTTGGAACCAGGAGTGGGCGGCCAAGGTGCGATTCAAGTCCACCGCTGCAGCAATGCTCGGTGAAGAAGGCATGGGCGGTAGCGGATCGCGTTCGCGCAGCGGCGGCGCTGCTTCGGGTGGCAGTTCGGCGACGCCCAATGCGGCCGATGCCGTGCAGGAAGGCGTGAAGGCACTGAAAGGGCTATTCGGGTTTTAGGCGGTCGAATAGACGGGGTGGTGGCTGCCCATTACAATCGACCGGTCATTGGGGAGTAGCCGCCCTCCAAGAGAGGTGCTTGCATCAACACACTTGGCCCCCGGGCCATGGTGCAAGCGGTTTTCTGACTTGGCAAGATCTTTGACCATATCGCCATCGGATTGGCCGGAGAAGCGGTGTGGTCAACCGTCTTTAACCGGTCAAGGAGTTCAAGTTGGAAGCCTTTCTCATTTCCACCGGTATCGTCGCGCTCGCTGAAATCGGCGACAAGACACAACTGCTGTCTTTCATTCTCGCTGCAAAATTCCGCAAACCCTGGCCGATCTGTTTCGGCATTCTGGTCGCCACCCTGTTCAATCACGCTTTGGCGGGCGTGGTCGGTGCGTGGATCACTTCGATTCTCGGACCGGAAACCCTGCGCTGGATTCTCGGCATTTCGTTTATTGCGATGGCGGGCTGGATGCTGATCCCCGACAAATTTGACGAGAGCGACGCCAAATTTCCGAAGGCCGGCGTGTTCGTCACTACGCTGATCGCCTTCTTCCTGGCCGAGATGGGCGACAAGACGCAGATCGCGACCGTTGCGCTGGCGGC
>JBILYA010000420.1:0-3245 GCA_044378065.1 Burkholderiales bacterium
TGCCGTCATGCATGTAGGGCGCGGTCAGCTCGACGTTGCGCAGGCTGGGCGTGCGGAACCTGCCCATGTCCTCGGCGCGGCCGGTATGTTCGAGCAAGCCGGTATTGTCGGCCGGGTAGGCGCCCTTGCCGTCGCGGTCGTAGAGGCCGGTGTTATGGAAGGCGTACTCGGCGAACGGTTTGCGCGAATGCACCAGACTGTCGGTCAGGTGCACGCCGCCATGACAGTGGAAGCATTCCAGTCGTTCGCTGAAGAACAGCGCCTCGCCGCGCTTCGCGGAGGCGGAGATCGCATCTGGCTCACCGGCGTAGCGATAGCGGTCGTAGGACGAGCCCGCCGAGACGAGGGCACGCTGGAACGCGGCGAGGGCCTTCGTGACCGTGCCGAGGTCGATGACGCCCTCGCGCTCGGGAAAGGCCGCGCGGAAGAGCGGCGGATAGACCGGCTCGCGGCGCAGGCGGTCGAACAGCGCCTGCTCGCGTCCCGCCATTCCCATCTCGACCGGGCTTTCGCCGAACATCGGCACCAGCGCCTGCTGCTCCAGCCGGGTGAGCAGCGGGTTGGCCCAGGTCAGCACCGGCAGATAGCCCGCATTGGCGAGCGACATGGCATTGCGCGGATGCGCCTCGCCCGTCACCCCCGTCGGCGTGGTGCGCGCATCGGCAAAGGCCCGTGTCTGTTCGTGGCAGGAGGCGCAGGACATCGTGCCGTCCGCCGACAGGCGCGGGTCGTAGAACAGGCGGCGCCCCAGCTCGACCTTGGCCTCCGACATCGGATTGTCGTCGGGAACCAACGGCGGGGGCAGCCAGGCCGGGATGTGCCAGCGGTAGCCCTGCTCGGTACGCGCCGCCGAAGCGACCAGGAGGAAGGTCGCCGCGGTGATCAGCAGGAGGCCGAGAGGCCGGCGCATCGGGTCAGGGACCGACGCGGAAGAACTTCTGGCTGCCGTCCGCGCCGGCGAAGGTCAGCCCGAAATTGCGCATCAGCGGATTGCAGTCGCCGTCGGTCGGCGCCGACATGCAGCCGGCGGGGCTTTCGGCCTGGTTGGTGTCGACATCGACGCCCTCCAGCACCGACTTCAGGTCGGCGATCACGATGTTGCGCGCCGGGTCGAATGACGCGAACTCGATGGTCGGCCGGTTGGGATTGGCACAGGCCGATGGCGCCTTGTTGGTGCCCTCGGCGGCGCATTGGGTGCTGCCGAGATGGATCGCGAAGCCGAGCCGGTTGCTGGCGGCGCGGTCGCCGAAGCGCGGCATGTCGCCCGGCCTGAGGTCCTGCGGCCGGCCGCTGGTCGCGAGGTCGATGCGCAGGAACTTGTAGCCCCCCTGCCAGTTCCAGAACAGCGAGGTCAGGTTGAGAGGCGAGGGCGCGATGGTCGAGTCGGCATGGTTGAGACCGAAGGGCACGCCGAGCGTGAAGCGCAGGCCGCGATAGTCGCCGGCCGGCGCCGTTCCGACAATGACGTCGCGCGTCTCGTTCGTGCCGGTGAGGCAGGGGCCGGTGCGGTTCTCGAAATCGAGCAGGGCGACATTGGCGTGCTGCCAGCGGCCGTCCTGTTCGAGCGCGAGCGGCACGGTCTTGCCGCTCGCGTCGACGAGCTGCACGTCCGAGACATAGAAGCGGAAATCGGACGGCGTCACCCGCGACCGGGTCGTGCCGATCCCGTCGTAGCTGTCGCCGCAGGCGAAGGGCTTGTCGCCCACCTGGGCGGCGAAGCGGATTGTGACCTTTCCGTCCTGTTGCGCGGCCGCCGGCGGCGCGGTGCCGCCGAGCGCCATGAGGGCGAGACCGGCGATCGCCAGCCCGTGCTTCGTCGTGAGAGGCGTCATCGGCTGTTTCCTCGTGCGTGTCATGACTGCTTCTTTCCTTGCTCTTGCCTCTCCAGCTCGGCCTCGCTCTCGCTGACCAGAAGAACAAGGATCAGCATGCCGAGTCCGAGGAAGGCGATGGGGCCGGCGAATTCGAGGCCGGCGACGTTGACGGCGATCACGCCCAGCGCCGCGATGTTGGCGAGGCCGAGCGGCGTGCCGACGACGCGGCCGATGGCGGCCAATACCTGCCCCAGCACACCCGCGGCGACCTCAACGGCGAAGCGCACGAGGAGCAGCGGCCAGCGCAGCAGGGCGGCGATGGGCCCCGTTACGCTGCCCACCACGCGCACCGCGGCGGTGCCGGCCGCTATGGCGGCGGTGGCGATGGAGCGTCCCACGAGGCGGGGCAGGCCATGGCGATCGGCGAGCAGGTGGCCGGCAGTGCGCACGGCGGCCGGCAGGACACCGAGGCCGATGCCGACCAGCACGCCGATCTGGGCGCCGCGCAGTCCGCCGGTCAGGAAGCCGATGAGGATGCAGAAGCTGGTGTTGATGGCGATGGCGACGGCAAAAGCGGCACCACGATAGCGGTCGAAGAGTGACATGGTTTCTCCGTGGGAGATCTTGGAATGAAGGAAGGACTCGGAATCGACGGACCGCCCATCCGAACGGCATCCGCCGGTCAGGTCGTGGTGGTGCCGCAGGCAGCACGACGGGCGCGCGCACGCAGGGCGGCCCGCGGCGGCGGAATCAGGCGACGAAGGGAGGGGCGCGGGCCTGGAGGGGGCCGTCTCGTATGCCGGCCTTACGAACCGTGGGAGGAGCGGCCCTGACGGATGACGGCCGGGCGAGCGGCGGCTCGATACTGAACGCCGCCGAGGGTCCGACCAGCGCCGTCGCGTGGGCCAAGCCGATGCAGCATTGATGGATCTTCCCTGCATCCGGGATCGGAGCCTCGCCGCTCTCGCTATCGGCGGCCGGCAAACAGAAGACGCCCCAGAAGCGCGCGGCTTCCAACGGTCCGCCGTCCCGCATCAGGGCGGCATGAGCGAGCGGCTGGAGGAAATTGAGCGTGATCGCAAACAGGGCCGCAGCGAACGCGACCGCGCGCCTGCCGGTGATGGGGCCCGTACGATCCATGACCTTATTTTACGGGCCGCGCGCCCGGCCCCTCAAGCGCAACCAGCCCGCGCAATGTCGCAGGCGAGGCCGACGCCCGCCCGTCGTTCAGCCCAGCGCGCCGGCGCCGCGAAGCCGGTCGAGGCCCTGCTGGTCGTAGCCCAGTTCGCGCAGCACCTCGTCGGTGTGCGCGCCGTGGTCCGGGCCGGCGCCGGGTACCGCCGGTTCTGGGGCAAATGACATTCGGATCGGCGCGGAGATCGTGCGCGGCATGTCCTCCTGGCGTGTCGGCACGACCGCGCCGTTGGCGAC
>JBILYA010000030.1:0-12622 GCA_044378065.1 Burkholderiales bacterium
TTGCGCAGCACCCGCGCCTCGCCGCTGACGATAATGCCGAAAAAATCGCCGGGGTCACCCTCTTTGATGATAACTTCATCCTTGGCGACATCCACCCACTCGGAAAAACGCAAAACCTCCCAAAGCTCGACATCGCCGAACGATTTGAAAAACGACAGGGTTCGCAGCGTGTTGAATTTTTCGGTGTCGAGCACGCCGTGTTTTGGCAGCGGCACGCCAGAGGCAATAGCCGCCAGATCACCGGCAAACTGCTCCCAGGTCATGTAACGCACAGACTGGTCCCGCGCCATCGCGCGGCGAACCACGACATCAATCTCAGAGGGAACGTCCTGGCGGATTTCCGAAGGCAGCGGCGGATCGGCGTTGAGGATCTGGTGGGCCAGTCCGGCAATATTGTCAGCCGTGAACGGTAAACGGCCCGTCAGCAACTGGAACATGACCACACCCAGTGCATAAATGTCGGTCTGCAGGTTCAGCGGCAAATTCAGATGCTGCTCGGGCGACATATACGCCGGCGTGCCGATGCCGTCGACCATGGTGCGCTCGGTCATGGTGATCGCCGCTGACCCGAAGTCGGTGACCTTGATGTCGGTATTGTCCTTGACCAGGATATTGGCAGGCTTGATGTCGCGGTGGATCACGCCGATCTGGGTGGCGAAATCCAGTGCCCGCGCACATTTGTAAACGACTTCAATGACATCGCCGATCGCCAGCAGGTTGTCAGGACGCGTAAACCGCTGCAGCGTACCGCCCGACACATACTCCATGACGATATAGGCATTATCCTCATCGGCGACAGCGTCGTAGATTTCAACGATATGCGGATGATTGAGCTTGCCCGCCAGCGAAGCCTCGGTCAGAAACAGACGATGCATCAACTGACCGCGGTTCTGATCTTTCAGTGCCGTCTGAGACACCAGCTTGATGGCCACCTGCCGGTCATTAAACTCATCTTTGGCGAGATATACGGCGCTGGTCGCGCCATCCCCGAGCTTGCCGAGAATTTCATACTTGCCGATCTTATTGACGACCGATTCAGCCATGAGACCATGCCTTTTAATGAAACTCACAACCCGCGAATGTCAGTCAATTACAGTTTAATCATGTAAATGACTGAAAAATACCGAGTAAGCCACGATTAGACCTTGCACCTTGTCGAGCGTCAACCGGACAATGCGCTACCATGGCGTCGCCACTACACGACAACCCGCAACGGCATGACTGACGCCGCAAACCATCTACCCCGCTGGCATTTCTGGATCGACCGCGGGGGCACATTTACTGACATCGTCGCGCGCACGCCGGACGGGGTCACGGTCACGCACAAGCTGCTGTCCGAAGATCCGCTGCACTATCGCGACGCCGCTCTGGCCGGCATCCGCGATTTGCTGGGTATCACCCGCGAAACCACTATCCCCGCGGAACGCATCGCCGAAGTCCGTATGGGCACGACAGTTGCCACCAATGCACTGCTGGAACGCAAGGGCGAACCGGTCGCTCTATTCATCACCCGTGGCTTCAGTGATGCCCTGCGCATTGCCTGGCAAAATCGCCCGCGCATTTTCGACCGGCACATTGTTTTGCCGGAACTGCTGTACGGCACCGTCCACGAAGTCGACGAGCGCATCTGCGCGCATGGCGAAGTCATCCATGCACCGGATGAAGAGGCCTTGAAGCGTGATTTTTCCGCTGCGAAAGCTGCAGGTTATAACGCCATCGCCATCACCTTCATGCATGGCTACCGTTACCCGGCGCACGAACAACTGGCGGCGCGACTGGCTCGCGAGTGCGGTTTCAGCCAGGTTTCGGTATCGCACGAAGTCAGCCCGCTGATGAAACTGGTCGCCCGCGGCGATACCACGGTCGTTGATGCCTATCTCACGCCGGTGCTGCGCCGTTATGTCGATCAGGTGCGCAGCGAATTACCGGATACGCGACTGCTGTTCATGCAATCCAGCGGCGGACTGACCGACGCCGGCCGCTTCCAGGGCAAGGACAGCATCCTGTCCGGACCGGCCGGTGGTATCGTCGGCGCGGTACGCTCAGCAGCGGCCGCCGGTTTCGACCGCATTATCGGCTTCGACATGGGCGGCACCTCAACCGACGTCGCGCATTTTGCTGGGACAGACCCTGGCGCACTTGAACGCACTTTTGATGCCATGGTTGCCGGCGTGCGCGTGCGCGCACCGATGCTCGCCATTCACACTGTCGCGGCAGGCGGCGGATCCATCCTGCAGTTTGACGGCTCGCGACTGCGTGCGGGTCCGGACTCCGCCGGCGCCAATCCGGGACCTGCCTGTTACGGCAAGGACGGGCCACTCACCATCACCGACTGCAATGTGCTGCTCGGGCGCATCCAGCCCTCCTTGTTCCCCAGCGTGTTCGGCGCCGATGGCCGGCAGCCGCTGGATGTCGCGGTAACGCAGTCGAAATTTGCACAGCTTCATCAAAAAATAATCAATAAAAACAATAACTTGAAAAGCATCGAGGCACTGGCCGAAGGCGGCCTGCGCATTGCTGTCGAGAACATGGCCAATGCCATCAAAAAAATCTCCGTGCAGCGCGGCCACGATGTCACCACCTACACGCTGGTCTGCTTTGGCGGCGCCGGCGGTCAGCACGCCTGTCGCGTCGCTGATGCACTGGGTATGCCGCGGGTTTTCATTCACCCGCTCGCCGGCGTGTTGTCGGCACTGGGCATGGGATTGGCTGACATCACTGCAATACGCGAGCAGGCTGTCGAGTCGCCGCTGTCTGATGCCACACTGCTTGCACTACAACCTGTCATTACAAGACTGGGCGAGACCGCGAGCACTCAGGTGCTGGCTCAGGGCGTCGCTTCCTCCGCCATCCGCCTGCAGATCCGCCTGCTGATCAAATACGCCGGCACCGACAGCGCCATCGGCGTCGCACACGGCACTCGCGACGCCATGCAGCACGAATTCGAACAGACCTATCTTCAGCGCTACAGCTTTCTGATGCAGGACCGCCCGCTGATCATCGACAGCGTCACCGTCGAAGCGATCGGTCAGGGCCATCATGAATCCGCGCTGGCAGCCACAACTACCCCCGAAAGGCAGACCGCGCCATTACGCGTACCGATGTTTTGCGAAGGCGCCTGGCACGAAGTCGACGCACACAACCGAAATGCATTGCCCTCAGGAACACGGATACAAGGTCCGGCCATCATCACGGATGCCCATGCGACTACGGTCATCGAACCCTGCTGGCAGGCAGAGGTTGCACCCGAAGGCCATCTGTTGCTGACGCGCAGCAGCCCGAAAGCGCAGGAACAGACCGGTTCGCGCGCCGACCCCGTACTGCTCGAGGTCTTCAACAATCTCTATATGTCGATCGCAGAACAGATGGGCGCAACACTGGCCAATACTGCGCATTCGGTCAACATCAAGGAGCGGCTGGATTTCTCCTGCGCGCTGTTTGACGGCGACGGCAATCTGATCGCCAATGCGCCGCACATGCCTGTTCACCTGGGCTCGATGGGAGCGAGCGTCCGAGCCGTCATCGACGCCAACCACGGCCGCATGTCGCCGGGCGACGCCTGGATGCTGAATGACCCCTATGCCGGCGGCACCCACCTGCCGGACATCACGGTGATCACCCCGGTTTTCGATGCCGAAGGTCGCAAAGTGCTGTTCTATACCGGATCGCGCGGCCACCACGCCGACGTCGGGGGCATCACCCCCGGCTCGATGCCGCCGGACAGCCGTCACATCGACGAAGAAGGCGTGCTGATCTCGAATTTCCTGCTGGTGCAGGACGGGAAATTCCGCGAAACAGAAACCCGGGAACTGTTCTCGTCAACTCAACACCCTGCAAGAAATATCGATCAGAACATAGCCGATCTGCGCGCGATGATTGCGGCCAACCACAAGGGCGCGATGGAACTGGAACGCATGATCGGGCAGTTCGGGCTCGAGGTTGTTCAGGCCTACATGCGCCACGTGCAGGACAATGCCGAAGCTGCGGTGCGCCGCGTCATCGATCATCTGCATGACAGCCGCTTCAGTTACGAGATGGATTACGGCGCGGTGATCCATGTCGCAATCCGCGTAGACACCGCCAGACGCAGCGCAGTGATCGACTTTACCGGCACCTCACCGCAGGGAAATGACAACTTCAACGCGCCGCTGGCGGTGACGCTGGCCGCCGTGCTGTATGTCTTCCGCTCGCTGGTTGATGACGACATCCCGCTCAATGCCGGCTGCCTGCGCCCGCTGGAAGTCATCGTGCCGCCGGGCACGCTGCTTAATCCGCAACATCCCGCCGCAGTCGTAGCCGGCAATGTCGAAACTTCGCAGTGCGTCACCGACGCGCTGTATGGCGCCCTCGGGGTGATGGGCGCTTCGCAGGGCACGATGAACAATTTCACCTTCGGCAATGCCCGGCATCAGTACTACGAAACCATTGCCGGCGGTTCCGGCGCCGGGGATGGCTTTGACGGCACGTCCTGCGTGCAAACCCATATGACCAATTCGCGGCTCACCGATCCCGAGGTGCTGGAATGGCGTTACCCGGTGCGGCTCGACAGTTTTGCGATCCGTCACGGCAGTGGCGGTGCCGGTCACTGGCGTGGTGGAGACGGCGCGATCCGCCGCATGCGTTTTCTTGAACCCATGACTGCCGCCATTCTCTCAGGCCACCGTCGAGTACCGCCCTACGGCATGAACGGCGGCAGCCCCGGACGCACCGGGCGCAACGCCGTCGAACGCGCCGACGGCCGCTTGACCGAACTCGACGCCTGCACCAGCGTGGAAATGCAGCCGGATGACATTTTCATCATCGAAACTCCGGGCGGCGGCGGATACGGCCCGGTAAAATAGCGGCCGAACCGACCACACCATTCGCTCAAAATCTACAAAAATTATTCAATAAAAACATATATTTAGGAATATTCATGGCTCGAGTACCACTGCTTGGCGAGGAGCGCAGCGATCTCGCCCCCTTCATCGCACGCGTCAAAGCGGAACGCGGCAAGCTGATCAACCTCTATCGCGTGCTGATGAACAGTCCGACCGTGGCCGCAGGCTGGCTCGATTTCAACAGCATCATCCGGTACAAAACTTCGCTCGATGCCGCGCTGCGTGAAATGATCATCCTGCGCGTATCGCTGCTCAACGGCGCCGAATACCAGGCGCGCATCCACGGCAGCGGCCATGCACTGAAGGCCGGCGTGACGCCGGAACAGGTTGCCGCGCTGGGTGATGCGCAACCGGAAGGCGGGCTGTTCACGCCGGCGCAGCGTGCCGCACTGGACTGGACCGACGCGATGACCCGTCAGATTGAGGTTCCCGATGCCCTGCACGTGGAACTGAAAAAACATTTCAACGACCAGGCCGTTGTCGAAATCAGCGTGCTCGCCGGCGCCTACAACATGCATACCCGCGTCGCACGCGCGCTGCGTATCGAACCCGAACAGAAATCATGAACAAAGCGAAACCCGTTCTGGTCGTTGAAAACGACCCCTTTCTCCGCCTTCTCGGTGTCATCCTCGATCCCGAACATACCGATCCGCAACGCATCGCCGCCTTCAGCGATTTTTTTGCTCACGATCTGCCGGAATTCAACGGCTGGCTGACGCAGCTGCGCGCCCGGCTGAACAAACTTTACCCGGCGACCGTACACCTGGTCGATGACGAAGCCGCGTTGCACAAACACCTGCCGCACGCCGACATGGCGGTCATCGAATCCCTGCGTGTCGGTCCCGCCGAACTGGCGCTCGCACCACGTTTGCGCGCCGCGCAAAAATTCGGCGCCATCGCCAGCAGCATTGACGAAGGCGCCTGCGCCGCACGACAGGTTGCCGTACTGAAAATTCGCCGCCGCGCCAATATCGCCTGCGCCGAACATGCGATCGCAATGATCCTTGGCCTGTCGCGCCAACTGCATCGCGTCATCAACCGTATCAGCACCCAGTCATTGCAGGCAGCAGGATTCTCGCCGCGCACCTATGACCGCCGGCACACTGCCAATTCGAACTGGGCTCGTGTGCCCGGCATCACCCTGCTCCACGGAACGACGCTGGGCATCGTCGGCATGGGCGAAATCGGCCGCGAAGTCGCGCTGCGTGCAGCAGGCTTCGGCATGAACATGATCTATCACCAGCGGACACGCATGCCGCAGGCACTCGAGACCGAATTCCAGGCGCATTACGCCGAACTCGATACCCTTCTGGAAACCTGCGACTGGGTGGTGATCTGCCTGCCCGGCAACGACAACACCCGCCATTTGTTCAACGCGCGACGTCTGGCACAGATGAAACCCGGTGCGCGGCTGATCAACATCTCACGTGCGGAAATCGTCGACCGTGAAGCCGTCCTCGGCGCGCTGCGCTCCGGCCGGCTCGGCGGTTTCGCGCTGGATCCGCTGCACGAAGCGCCCGGCCGTGACGACGATGAACTGCTGCAGTTTGAAAACGTGCTGCTGACCCCGCATATCGCCGCGCAACCCCGGTTCAATGCACTGAATGACATTGCCGACATGCTGACCGGACTCGAGGAACAACTGAAATGATCACCGCCCGAATCACGCTTTGCGCCGCATTGATCACCGCCGGCTTTGCCGCACAGGCCGCCGATAACTGGCCGTCACGGCCGATCCGCATGATCGCGCCCTTTCCAGCAGGCAGCTCAGTCGATGCCGCCGCACGGGTCATCACGCCGCGCGTCGGCGAAGCCCTCGGACAATCCATCGTCATCGACAACCGTGCCGGCGCTGCCGGCGCCATCGGTGCCGAACTGGGCGCACGTGCGGCGCCTGACGGTTACACCATCTCCGGCGGCACCACCAGCACGCACGCGCTGTCGAAAGCCTTGAATCCCCACCTCAGCTATGACCCGGAAAAGGATTTCGCACCGATCACGATGTTCGGTCACCTGCCCTACATCCTTGCCGTGCACCCTGCTGTCGCAGCGTCCAACCTGCAGGAACTCATCGCTCTCGCCAAAGCCAAGCCGGGACAGATCCGCTATACCACCGTCGGTAACGCCAGCATGGCGCGCCTCGGCGGCGAACTGCTGTCCAACCTCACCGGTACGCAACTCACGCCGATTTCCTACAAGAGTTCTGCACAGTCCGTCCTCGACACCCTGGCCGGACGTATTGAATTGCAGTTCGGCACCATGGCGCCGGTGTTGCCGCATGTACGCGCCGGTAAGCTGCGGGCATTGGCGGTCACCAGCAGCACGCGCGCCCCGGCGCTACCGGATGTGCCGACCGTTCAGGAATCGGGCATCAAGAATTTCGAAGTGACCTTGTGGCTGGCCGTTTTTGCACCGGCAAAAACACCGCGCCCCATCGTTGAACGTCTGAACCGCGAGTTTGTCGCCGCCATCGCCGTGCCGCAGGTCAGAGATGCGCTGATCACCCAGGGACTGCAGCCGGAAACCACCACCCCGGCGGCGTTCTCACGCTACCTGTCCGCTGAAATCACCAAATGGCGAGACGTGGCACGCAAGGCCAATCTGAAACCGGAGTAAACGGGTCTCAACCCGGGTCTCAACCCGGGACTCAACCGGGGTCTCACCACATACTTGGCATTAAAACGCAGAAAGCAGTTTGGCCGCGAGCCCCGTACCGCTGAGATAAGCGCCTTCGATACGGCCGTCGGCACACCAGTCGCCGCAGACGCCGATCCGCCGGCCGGCATCCCAGAAGCTGCCCGCCTTTAATCCAGCGGACAGTGCAAAGCGCCAGCGATGCGCGCGGGTTTCAACGGCTTCAGCGTCAAACCCCGCCGCTGCACGAAAGGCATCGATCAGCAGGGGCGCCACCGTCTCCGCACTGTTTTCCAGATGCACCTTCGACCATTCGGCATTCGCGTGCAACACCCAGCGTTCCCCCGGGGCGCGTCCCGGCCGCGAGGCATCGCGCATTACCCAGCCGATCACCTCGTCCTCGACAAATGCTGCGTCAAACTCCAGCGGCAGCGGCGCGTCATAACGAACCATCACGGCCCAGCAGGGCGCATGTCCGCCCTGCCAGACCTGCGCAGCCAGATCGGGAACAGCCGCACACAGCGGCGCAGCCTGCGCCGGCGGAATGGCCAGCACCACCGCATCAAATCCCGACTCACCGCCCTCTTCCCATGACAGGCGCCAACCGGATTCACCCGGGGTTACCGCGGTGATCTGACACTCGAATTCGACATCCAGTTCTGCTGAGAGTCCACGGCAAACAGCAGTCATTCCCGGTGTGGCGACATAACGCTGTTCGTGATGCGACAGCGGACGCGCCTCCCCCTGCTGCAACCGAACAATACGGCCGGCATAGGGCGCAACAAGGTCCAGTGCCAACCATTGGTCGACCGCAGCACGGAACGCGGGATCGCGTACCGTGAAATACTGGGCGCCATGGTCGTAGCTGCCATGGTCCGTGCGCCGGGTCGACATGCGCCCGCCCGCACCACGGCTTTTTTCAAACACCTGCACCATATGTCCGGCGTTGAGCAGCGACCGCGCACAGGCCAGCCCCGCAATGCCGGCACCCACCACAGCGATACGTGCCATCAATCGGCCTTTCCGTCATTCATTGCGTCACCAGCACGTTTGTTGTCCGCACGGGCCCCTTGCTTAAGCCCTGGATCCATCCCCATCAGGCGCAGCGCCCATGCCGACAGAAAACCGAGCACCAGAGGCCACCATTCATTCATCATCACAGCCAGTCCGGAGGCCACCAAATAGGTCATCGCCAGCAACAGGGCGCCGGAATGACGGTTGCGCCACCAGGTAAAGACCAGCGCCGCAGCCAGCAGCGCAAACACTGCGGCAATTACATAAATCACAATTTCCATTGCCAATGACCGTCAATAACCGGATCGGGACTGTTGAAAGGGGTCGAGGGTAGCACCAATTTTTCGATGTCGTCAGCGCTCTATAATGCATGACCCAATTAACACGGATCACCATGAAATCCGGCAACCCGAAACAGGCCCTGAGCACCTGCTGCGCCGCGCACACCCTGCACGACGGACTGTCGGATCTGACCTATGTGCTGCTGCCGCTACTGGCACAGACCTTCGGCCTGACACTGGCACAGGTCGGCATGATCCGAGCCGCCCACCGCACGGCAATGGCCGCTTTCCAGATCCCCGCAGGACTTGTTGCGGAGCGTTTCGGTGAACGCAATCTGCTGGCCATCGGCACCGCATTGGCCGGCGCCGCCTTCGTCGGCCTGGGTTATGCCAACGGATTCTGGATGATTCTGGTCGCGCTGTTTTTTGCCGGCATGGGTTCCGCCGTGCAACACCCGCTGTGCTCGACCATCATTTCCAATGCCTATCCGGAAGCCGGTCGCCGCACGGCACTCGGCACTTACAACCTGTTCGGCGATGTCGGCAAGTTCGCATTCGGCGGATTGCTGAGTCTGCTGCTGATGGCGGGCCTGCCCTGGCAGGGGCCGGTCGTGGCTTACGGCATCATCGGACTGGTGATCGCCGGTCTCGCCTGCTTCTGGCTGACCGGTTCGCGCCCCGCCTCCGCGCATGAGCACGCGGCGGCGACCGTCAAAGGCTGGGGCATCCGCAATCGCCGCGGTTTCATCGCACTATGCCTGATTGAAATCATCGACAGCAGCACGCGCGTCGGCTTCCTGACGCTGATCGCCTTTCTGCTGATTGATAAAGGCCTGTCCACCGGCTGGGCCACGCTATCCGTGCCGCTGATTCTCGTCGGCGGCATGGCCGGAAAACTCGCCTGCGGCATGCTGGCTGAACGGGTCGGCATCATCCGCACCATCATCATTACCGAAGTGGTGACCGGCATCGGCATTTTCGCCGCAGTCACGCTGCCCGGGATCGCCGCCGCGCTGCTGCTGCCCCTGCTCGGCGTCGCTCTGCAGGGCACATCGTCGGTGCTGTACGCCACCATCGGCGACCTCGTTGAACGCGAACGACTGCCACGCGCATTCGGCCTGTTCTACACGCTGGGCTCGTTGTGCGGCATCGCCGCGCCGCTGGGTTATGGCCTCATCGGCGATCATCTGGGCGTCAGCAATGCCATCGCGCTGATGGGTATCGCCATTTTCCTGACACTGCCGCTGTGCGCCGTACTGCGCCCGAGCGTCAGCACTGAACCGATTAAAATCTGAACATCATTGGAGGAGCATCACCATGGCCAAGCAACGCATCAGCTACGTCTCGCTGGAAAAAATGACACCGGAAATGCGCGCGGAGATGGAGCGCTGTGCCATAGAAGGTACGCCGCGCCCGGAAAGCACAGCGGTGCGCGCGCATGTGCCGGCCTGCTTCTGGTTCTTTGCAGACTCCTGGAACAACGTGTTCCGCAACGGCATCCTCGATCACGCCATCAAGGAAGTGTGCAGACTCTATGTGTCGCGCTCGGTGGTTTGCGAATTCTGCGGCAACCAGCGCTCGATCAAAGGCCAGCAGGCCGGACTGCAGGAAGCCCAGGTCGATGATCTGATGAATTTTGAAAAATCGGCCAATTACAGTGAACGTCAGAAAGCCGCACTCGCTTATGCCGAAGCCATCGTCTGGCGCACCGAAACCGATGACAGTTTCTGGGAACGCATGCATGGTCACTTCAGCGAACCGGAACTGGTTGAACTCGGCTGCGCCATTGGTCTCACCTTCGGCCAGCAAAGCTGGCTGCGCCTGCTCAATATCGACCATCATCAGGTCATGGCCGGCACCAATGCCTCAATGGCCCCTGGCTTCGAAACGGCGGAAGCTTTAGCCAAAACCAAGGCCGCCCCCGAATACTGGGCGCGAAAATCAGCGACCAAATCCCCCGCCTGACCATCGGGGCTGCGCCATGAAAAATAATTAAGTAACTGTTTTTATTAATAAATATTTAATTCACCCCGTGAAGCAAGACAATCACAAAGGAACACGCATGCTGGATCTCAAAGGCAAGGTTGCATTCGTCACCGGCGCCGGCGCCATCGGCGCGGGCTGGGGCAACGGCAAAGCCACCGCAGTGCTGCTGGCCCGTCAGGGCGCCAAAGTATTCGGCACCGACATCAATCCCGCCGCCGTCGATGAAACCCGCGCCATCATCGCCAAGGAAGGCGGCGTCTGCTTCACCACCACCTGTGACATGACTGACTCCGATTCGGTCAAAAAATCCGTCGACGCCTGCCTGGAGCGTTTCGGCCGCATTGATATTCTGATCAACAATGTCGGTGGCTCTGCCCCCGGCGACCCGGTCAGCATGAGCGAAGAAGTCTGGGACCGGCAACTGGATCACAACCTCAAAACCGCCTTCCTCGGCTGCAAACACGTGCTGCCGATTATGGAAAAACAGGGCAGCGGCGCCATCGTCAACATCTCCTCGGTAGCGGGCTTTGCGCACCAGGTCGACGGCCGCGTGCACGTTGCCTACAGCACGGCGAAATCCGGTCTGGTCGGTTTCACCCGCTCCACAGCGATGGCCTATGTCAAAAAAGGCATCCGCTGCAATCTGGTGATCGTCGGCACCATGCACACGCCGCTGGTCGAAGAACGATTGGTCAAACAACTCGGCCCGGAAGCCGGCGCCAATCTCGTCGCCAAACGCCATGCCGCGGTACCGATCGGACGCATGGGTGATGCCTGGGATACGGCGCATGCCGTACTGTTTCTGGCATCGGACGAAGCGCGCTACATCACCGCAACCCACCTTGTGGTTGACGGCGGATTGACCGCTGCCCGACCGGGCTGATGGATTGCAGCCAATAAAAACGGGCGCCGCGGCGCCCGTTTTTATTGAACAGTCCACTGTTACAACATCAGACTCAGGCCGCCTTTTGTTTACCGCTGGCAACGACGCCCGGTACACGCGAGGCACGCACCAGCACCTGGCCTTCGAACATGCGGCGCTGCGTGCGGTAAAACGCACCCTGCTCGGCATGCCAGACACCACCATTCTGCTTGACCGTTGCGGCAACCGTCAGAATCCCCGAGGGCATGCCGATGCGTACTGGCGCTTCAGCCTGAAGACCCTTGCGCAGCACTTCGTTGACCACCGAACCTTCAAGACGAGATGCCACCGCCATGCACAGCGACACGGTCAGCGGCAATGCGCGATGCGTCTGCCCGTTGGAAATGACCCGGCCGGTAAGATCGACATCGTTCGCCGAAATGGTCTCGCCGGACAGCAGCTTTGCATCCTGCACCGGCGACACGAAGCCGATGAAAGGAATCGATTTCTTTTTTGCCGCTTCTTCGGCATTCGCCGCAATCCCCATCGCCACTGAACCCGCGATGCGGATCGCCGACAGCTTCTGCATCACGGCGGCATCGGCATCCAGCTGCTCGGGCAGCTCGGTGCCGGTCAGACCGATATCCCTGGCATTGATCCATACCGTCGCATTGGCCGCATCGACCAACGAGGCGCGGATCTTGCCGAGGCCCGGTACGTCCAGGGTATCCACCACATTGTCCGTCGGCAGCAGCTTGCCGGTGGTGGCGCCACCCGGATCGCGGAACTCCAGTTTCACCGGGGATCCGGTGCCCGATACGCCGGGGATCGCGAGATCGCCGTCAACCGCGGCCAGCCCTTCATCGACGCTGAACAGCGCATGGATGATTTTTTTGGTGTTGGTATTGTGGATCCGCACCAATGCCTCACGCCCCGAAACCTTGACGATGCCTTCATCAACCGCA
>JBILYA010000321.1:0-3239 GCA_044378065.1 Burkholderiales bacterium
TGTCGAACTTCGATTTGGTGACCGAGTCGTTGACGTTGATCGCCGGGAAGGGCAGACGGCCTTCTTTTTCCATCTGATACAGGCGGTGCACGCCGGTGGTCGTTTCTTCGGTGACGCCTTTGATGTTTTTCTCGATGTTCGAGTAAAAGCCGGGCTTTTCCTTCAGCGTCTTGCGCATCGCGGCGAACAGCACCACTTCTTCCTCGTTGGTGCCTTCGGGCGGTTGCGTCTTGTTGCGCTCGTGCTGCGCGCCCAGCGTGACCAGCAGCGTGGCGTCGCCGCCGTCGTCGAGAATCATGTTCGGCGTGCCACCGTCCGACCATTCCAGAATGCGATGGGTGTAATCCCAGTAGTCTTCCAGTGTTTCACCCTTGTAGGCGAAAACGGGGATGCCGCTGGCGGCAATTGCGGCAGCAGCGTGGTCCTGTGTCGAGAAAATATTGCATGACGCCCAGCGGATGTCGGCGCCGAGATCGGCCAGCGTTTCGATCAGCACGGCGGTCTGGATGGTCATGTGCAGCGAACCGGCAATGCGCGCGCCCTTGAGCGGCTTCTTGCCCTTGTATTCTTCGCGGATCGCCATCAGGCCGGGCATTTCGGTCTCGGCAATGGCGATTTCCTTGCGGCCGAATTCGGCCTGCGACATATCGGCGACTTTGTAGTCGGCGGTTTTTGCGTTCATTTCAGACTCCTGGATAGTTTGGCGGGCGCCGTTCCCAGCGTGCCGTCCGAGCCTGGCCGTGTTGTGGGTCTGGAAAGTAGACACACCCGGTCGCAGCGCCCCTCGGGAGCACGGTTTAAATGTTGCGAGTTGATGCAAAATCGGTGCTACAAAAAGCAAAGCGCCCGCACCGTTTCCGGTGCGAGCGCCGTTGATATCTTTGCTGAGCCTGGCCGGTGATGGGTAAAAATCAAGACCCCACCGGTCGCAACGCTCCTCAGCGGTGCGGATTATACGCCTTTTTATTTGATGCCCGCGTCCGCTTTCAGTGCAGCTGCCTTGTCGGTGTGCTCCCAGGTGAATTCCGGCTCGTCGCGGCCGAAGTGGCCGTGGGCGGCGGTCTTCGTGTAGATCGGGCGCAGCAGGTCCAGCGACTGGATGATGCCTTTCGGACGCAGGTCGAAGTGTTTCTCGACCAGGGTCGCGATCTTGTCATCGCTGATCTTGCCGGTGCCGAAAGTGTCGACCAGCACGCTGACCGGGCGCGCCACGCCGATGGCGTAGGCGACCTGGATTTCGCACTTGGTGGCGAGGCCGGCGGCAACAATGTTCTTCGCGACATAACGCGCGGCATAAGCGGCTGAACGGTCAACCTTTGACGGATCCTTGCCCGAGAATGCGCCGCCACCGTGGCGCGAGTAGCCGCCGTAAGTGTCGACAATGATCTTGCGGCCGGTCAGGCCGGTATCGCCCTGCGGGCCGCCGATGACAAAACGGCCGGTCGGGTTGATCAGGAACTTGGTGTCCTTGGTGACCATGTTCTTCGGCAGCACGGGTTTGACCACCTGCTCGATGATCGCGTCCGACAGTTCCTTGTGGCCGATGTCTTCACGGTGCTGGGTCGAGATCACGACGGTGTCGATGTGGTGCGGCTTGCCGTCGACGTAGCGCACGGAAACCTGCGACTTCGCATCGGGTCGCGCCCACGGCAGACGGCCGTCGCGGCGCAGCTCGGCGTGGCGCTCCATCAGGCGGTGCGAGTAATAAATCGGCATCGGCATCAGCTGCGGGGTTTCATCGCAGGCAAAACCGAACATCAGGCCCTGGTCGCCGGCGCCCTGGTCGAGGTCGAGGCCCTTGCCTTCGTCAACGCCCTGCGCGATGTCGGGCGACTGTTCGTCGTAGCACACCATGACGCCGCAGCTCTTGTAGTCAAAGCCGATTTCGGAATCGTCATAGCCGATCTGTTTGATGATCTTGCGCGCAACCTTGGCGTAGTCGACGCGGGCAGTCGTTGTTACCTGACCCGCGAGCACGACGAGGCCGGTATGCGTCAGGGTTTCGGCGGCAACACGGCCGTTTTTGTCCTGCGCGAGGATGGCGTCAAGCACCGCATCAGAAATCTGATCGGCGATTTTGTCGGGATGACCTTCGGAAACGGATTCGGAAGTGAACAGGAAGTTGCTCATGGCTTGGTTGTGATCGCAGGAAAGTTAATCAAGGCTGCGGCAAAAAGGCCGCAAGGGTCGGCAAAAAGGCCGTTAGAATAGCACATAACCCCCGATTTATTAACGGATTTCCCGGTCTGATGCCCCTGTTGTCCGCATTGATGCGCTTTGGCGCGCGTATGCCCTTGGCGGCGCTGCATTTTTTCGGCGCCGGCCTGGGCTGGCTGGTCTATGGACTGTCAGCGACGTATCGCCGCCGCTGTCGCGAAAACCTGCGTGCCAGCGCACTTTGTGCCGACGAGGCGGCTTACCGCAGCACGCTGCATGCCACGGTGGCGGAGACCGGCAAGAGCATCACTGAATTGTGCCGCGTCTGGTTTGGCCGCGATGACGAGATCGACCGCATCGTGCGTTGCGACGACTGGGCCGTGGTGGATGCGGCGCTCGGCAAAGGCAAGGGACTGATTTTTCTGACGCCGCATCTGGGCTGTTTTGAAATTTCCGCGCTGTACAGCGCCCGCCGTTTGCCGCTGACCATACTTTACCGTCCGCCGAAACGCGCCGGACTCGAAGCCTTGATGCAGGCCGGCCGTCAGCGTGCGCAGGCGCGGCTGGCACCGGCCAATTTGCTGGGGGTGCGCTTGCTGATCAAGGCGCTGCGCCGCGGCGAGGCGATCGGCATTTTGCCGGACCAGGCGCCGGGTGTCGGCGAAGGCGAGTGGGTGGATTTTTTCGGCCGCCCGGCGTACACCATGACGCTGGTGTCGCGGCTGCAGGCGTCTACGGGTGCCGCGGTGGTGATGGTCTTTGCTGAACGCTTGCCGAAAGGCGCAGGCTACCGCATGCATATGGAGCGGGTGTCAGCCGATCCGCTCGACCCTGCCGCGCTCAATCGCGCAATCGAGCGGGTGATTGGCCGCTGCCCCGCGCAATACCTCTGGGGTTACAACCGCTACAAGGTGCCGGCCGGTGCCGAACCGCCGGCTGCTGCAGCATGATGACGCGCCTCGGACTCGGGTTGATCTGGTTGCTGCACTGGCTGCCGCTGGCGCTGCTGGCGCCGCTGGGCCGTGCCGCGGGCCTGCTGCTGTATGCGCTGGCGGGAGAACGGCGGCGCGTGGTGCTGACCA
>JBILYA010000320.1:0-3239 GCA_044378065.1 Burkholderiales bacterium
TTACTTTTGAATTGCGTGCAGGCAGCGGCCTGAGAGCTGCAGCCGCACAGCTTTCAGCCGCCGGCATTATCGGCCGCCCGGAACCCTTTGAGCTGCTTGCAAGGCTGCTCGGCGAATCCGGCCGTCTCAAGGCCGGCAATTACGAACTCAGTGCACCTTTGAATCCGCTGGGTCTTTTGCAGCGCATGACCCGCGGCGACGTAACACTTACTGCGGTAACTTTTGTCGAAGGCTGGACCTTCGGGCAGATGCGCAAGGCGCTTGAGGAAAATCCCCGGGTACGCAAAGAACTGGCAACGCTATCCGAGCCGGAAATACTGCAAAAACTGGGCTTGAGCATTCCGTCAACAGAAGGTTGGTTCTTCCCGGATACCTACCATGTCACGGACGGCACGACAGACATCTCGATTCTGCAGCGTGCACACAAGCTTATGCGCAAGCATCTCGATCAGGAATGGGCACGCCGAGCGCCGAATCTGCCGCTGTCATCTCCGGAAGAAGCACTGATTCTGGCATCGATCGTCGAAAAAGAAACCGGTCGCCCTGACGAACGGGGTTTGGTTGCCGCCGTATTCATAAACCGCTTACGGATCGGCATGCGCCTGCAAACAGACCCGACGGTGATCTACGGCCTTGGTGAATCGTTTGACGGCAATATCCGCAAACGCGATCTGCTCACCGATACCCCCTACAATACCTACACCCGTAACGGATTGCCGCCGACCCCGATCGCCATGCCCGGACTTGATGCCTTGCGCGCCACGCTGAATCCCGCGCCGAGTGACGCGCTGTACTTTGTCGCGCGCGGCGACGGCAGTTCCAAATTTTCGCGTACGCTGGCCGAGCACGAGCGTGCGGTAACTCAGTATCAACGGCGGGGCCGGCCATGACCCGCGGGCACTTCATCACACTCGAAGGCATGGACGGAGCCGGCAAGACCACCCATTTGGAGTGGCTGAAGCAACAACTTCAGGGCAGAGGCATTCCCCTGAAGGTTACACGGGAGCCCGGCGGCACAGCGCTGGGCGAGTCCCTGCGCGGTCTGCTGCTCGATAGTCATGAACCCCGTCAGACGGAAACCGAGGCTTTGCTGATGTTTGCCGCCCGCAGCGAGCATATTGCCCAAGTCATTGCCCCCGCACTGGCTGCAGGGCAGTGGGTGCTCTGTGACCGCTTCACCGACGCTACCTATGCCTACCAAGCCGGCGGCAGCGGCATGGACTGGTCACGGATTGCCGAGTTGGAACGTTGGGTCCAAGGCGACCTTCAGCCGGACCTGACCCTGTATTTCGACCTGGCCCCGGAAATTGGTAAAACCAGAACCCGAGCGGCCCGAGAGCCCGACCGCTTTGAACGTGAAAAACTGGATTTCTATACCCGCGTGCGGGCTGCCTACCTGAGGCGGGCGCAGGAACACCCACAAAGAATTCGTATCATTGATGCGGCAAGAAGCATTCCAGAAATTCAAGTAGAGCTTCAAAAAATCATTTCAACCATATGATTAATATAAATTTATTGCATTTACAGTTTATTTCTGGCAATTCACATTCCATTTAATCATTATCTATTTGATTATTAATGTATAAATGGCTTGAATCGCCGCTGCAGGCAGTCCTGAAGGACCCCTCCCTGCTGGCTCACGCATTATTGATCCGCGGCCCGCGCGGTATCGGCAAGCAGGCCTTTGGCATGGCTCTGGCGCAGGGGCTTTTATGCGAAAAGCCGGTTCCGGGTGGCCTGGCCTGCGGGACCTGCAGTTCCTGTGGCTGGTTTGCGACGGGTGCACACCCCGATTTTCGTGTTCTGGCCCCACCCACAGACGGAGAACCCGCCGCGGAAGGTGAAGAAGCCGGCCCCAAAACCAAGGCCAGCCCTTGGATCAGCATCGAGCAGGTTCGAGAACTCCATGATTTTATTAACGTTTCCAGCCATCGCGGCGGCCGGAAAGTCATTGTGGTCAGTCCTGCTGAGGCACTGAATGTCGCAGCAGCCAATGCACTGCTGAAAAACCTCGAAGAACCGCCCGCTCAAACCCATTTTCTGCTGATCAGCCACCGGCCCCACCGACTGATGCGCACCATCATCAGTCGCTGCAGGCAGTTGGCGCTGCACGAACCGGATCGGGCGCTGGCGCTGTCATGGCTGGCCGGGCAGGGCATCAAGGACGCTGAAGTGGCATTGGCGCAGGCCTCTGGCGCGCCTCTGCTGGCGCAGGCAATGATCGAAAACGATGAGCTCTCTGGCCGCAATGATCTGCTTCGGGCTATTGCGACGCCGGACTTTGATCCTCTGGCGGTCGCCGAATCGCTGCGCGATCTGCCCTTGGAACGTTTCATCAACTGGCTGCAGAAATGGACTTGCGACATCGTTGAGCAGCGCATGCTCGGGCGTATTCGCTACAACCCGGATCTTTCGCGTGAACTGACGATAATTGCCAAGCGCGTCGAGCCCTTATCTGCACTGCGGTTGCATCGCAAACTGGTGCGTGAACAGCGCAATATCCACCATCCACTGAATGCACGCTTGTATATGGAAAGCGTACTGTTTGCCTATGCCGCCATGGTCAATCCCTCACGGCGCGCTGCATGACCGACATGCTGGTTGATTCCCACTGCCACCTGGATTTTCCCGAGCTTGCCGACAATCTGCCGGCGATCCTGGACACCATGCGCGACAACGACGTCGGTGCTGCGCTTTGCGTCAGCGTAACCCTTGAGGATTTCCCCAAGGTTAGAACGCTGGCGGAAAACCATCCACATCTTTATGCCTCGGTCGGCGTTCATCCCGATTACCCGGACCTGCGAGAGCCCACCGTTTCAGAGTTGCTCGAACTCGCCAATCATCCCAAGGTCGTGGCCATCGGTGAAACCGGCCTCGACTACTTTCGCCTGACTGGCGATCTGGAATGGCAGCGCGAGCGTTTTCGCACCCATATCCGCGCCTCGAAGGAATGTGGAAAACCACTGATCATCCACACCCGCGCTGCCGCGGCCGACACGCTGCGGTTAATGCAGGAAGAGGGCGCAGAAAAGGCGGGCGGGGTCATGCACTGCTTTACTGAAAGCTGGGAAGTTGCCGAAAGCGCACTGGCCATGGGTTTCTATATTTCCTTTTCCGGCATTGTGACTTTCAAAAACGCCAAGGATCTAAAGGAAGTTGCCCGAAAAGTGCCTTTGGACCGGCTGCTGATAGAAACCGATTCGCCCTATCTGGCCCCTGTTCCTTACCGTGGCAGAACG
>JBILYA010000322.1:0-3234 GCA_044378065.1 Burkholderiales bacterium
TCTGACCCGACAGCGTGCGGCCCGAGGCATCGGTGATCGTGCCGGAAATCATGATCGGCAGCTTCACGTTGTTTGCTTCGAAATACCGGTCGATCGCAAACAGCGCGGCCTTGGCGTTGAGCGTGTCGAAAATGGTCTCGACCATCAGGATATCGGCGCCGCCGTCGATCAGGCCGCGCACGGCCTCGGTGTAGGTCTCCACCAGCTGGTCGAAGTTGATGTTGCGGAAGCCGGGATCGTTGACGTCCGGTGAAATCGACGCCGTGCGGTTGGTCGGTCCCAGCGTGCCGGCGACAAAGCGCGGCTTTGCCGGGTCTTTCGCTTCGTATTTATCCGCCGCCGCGCGGGCGAGTTTCGCCGCTTCGACGTTCAACTCATAGACCAGATCTTCCATGTGGTAATCCGCCATGGCGACCGCAGTCGAGTTGAAGGTGTTGGTTTCAATGATGTCCGCGCCGGCATCCAGATACTGCTCGTGGATTTCACTGATGATCTGCGGCTGGGTCAGGGTCAGCAGATCGTTGTTGCCCTTCACGTCATGGGCGAAATCCTTGAAGCGCTCGCCGCGATACGCCGCCTCGTCCAGCTTGTAGTTCTGGATCATCGTACCCATCGCGCCGTCGAGAATCAGGATGCGGCGCTTGAGCAGTTCGGGCAGTTGCTGGGTACGGGAAGTCATGGCTGGAAGATGGCGCCGGAAAGGCACAACAGATGCATGGAAAGTGCGAATTTTATCATGGACTTACGTGATGGCCGGCAGCCGCCTATAATGCGCGTTCTGTCCAGTACGGGTGCACCCCATGAAACACCTAGAACCCAAACAAGCCGCTGAGTTCCTTAAGCAAAACCGGAACGCGGTATTCGTCGACTGCCGCAGCGAGATGGAATATCTGTTCGTCGGCCATCCGGTCGGCGCGATCCACATCGCCTGGAACGACGGTCCCAACTGGGATATCAACCCGCATTTTGTCGCCCACGTCAAAAAAGCGACCAGCGTCGACCGCCCCGTCGTGGTGATCTGCCGCAGCGGCAACCGCTCGCTCGATGCCGGCCGTGCGCTGGAAGAGGCCGGGTTTACCCAGGTCTACAACGTGCTGCACGGCTTTGAAGGCGAACTCGACGATAACCACCATCGCGGGTCGACCACCGGCTGGCGCTTCGACGGCCTGCCCTGGGAACAGTGCTGAGCACTGCGTAGTCTCCCGCAAGCCCTGCGTTATTTGACGCGCTGTGCGTCCAGCCAGTCGCGGATGCAGGCCTGCACCGGTTCGTAACTGTGCTGTTTCTCGAAACAGTGGTGGATCTCGCCATTGCGCAGCCCTGCCTGCATCGCGCGGTTCATGGTCTGACCGCTGACAATGATGCGCAGCGTCCCCGGCTGCAGCGCCGCGGCCTGGGCCAGCAGTTGCGCCCCGTTCATGCCGGGCATCGAAAAATCCGAGACGATGACGCCGACCGCGCGTGAACGCAGTATCGCCATCGCCGTTTCTCCGTTGCCGGCCGTGAGAATTTCGTAACCGGCGGGACGCAGTGCACGCATCGACAGTGTCAGCACGTCGGGGTCATCGTCCACCAGCAATACTGCAGCACTCCATGCCGTCGCCGGCAGTGCAACCGGTTGCGCGGCCGGTGGCATGACTTCAGTTGCCGCAGCGGCGTAGGCCGGCGCTGCAAGGCGGCTGGACAGCGTAAAGAAAAAGGTGGAGCCGACGTCGGGCGCGGATTCCGCCCAGACCTCGCCGCCATGACGGCGCATGATCCGGCGCACCGTCGCCAGGCCGATGCCGGTGCCGGGAAATTCGCGTTCGGTGTGCAGGCGCTGGAAAGTGCCGAACAGGCGGTCGGCATGCGCCATGTCGAATCCGGCACCGTTATCGCGTACGAAATACACCAGGCTGCCATCACGCAGTTCCGCGCCGAATTCGACACGCGCCTGCGGCTGCCGGCCGGTGAATTTCCAGGCGTTCTGCAGCAGATTCATCAGCGCCGCACGCAGCAATCCCGCATCCCCCCTCACGCGCAGCCCCGGCGCTGCGGTAAAAGCCACTTCGCGCCCGTCATGCTCCCGCCGCAGTTCTTCGGCAATCGCCACCGCCATGCCGCTGAGATCGGCATCGACGATTTTCAGCGCGGTCCGCGTCACCCGTGACAGCCGCAGCAGATCCTCGATCAGCGCCGCCATGCGCTGGGAAGCACCGCGGATGCGCGCAACATAATCGCGCCCCGCCTCATCCAGATCGGCGCCGAAGTCCTCCAGCAGCGCCGCAGACATGCCATCGATATGGCGTAGCGGCGCGCGCAGATCATGCGATACGGAAGACGCAAAAGCCTCGAGCTCCTCGTTGGCCACCGTCAACTGCGCCGTACGCTCGGCAACACGGGCTTCGAGTTCGGTATTGAGTTTTTCCACTTCCAGCGAACGCCGCTTGAAATCCGTGACGTCACGGCTGATCGCCACCAGGCCGGTGACATTGCCGGCGCTGTCGCGCAAGGGCATTTTCGCCGTGACATACCAGCGCGGATTGTCTGCGGAACCGATCATCACCTCGCGCAGCGGACTGGGCTGTCCGCTTTCAAGCACGGCGCGGTCTTCAGCCTCGACTCTTGCCGCAATGTCCGGCGGCAGCAGGTCGCTGTTGCGCAGACCCAGAACATCGGACCGCTCCGGTGCGCGGGCCTGCAGCCAGGCGGCGTTGGCCAGCATGAAACGCAGATCGCGGTCCTTGGCACGGATGCGGTCCGGCAGATTATCGATCACCGTGCGCAGCAGATTGCGTTCGGCCGCCAGCGCTTCACGCGCCAGCCGGCGCTCGGTGACGTCACGGGCGATGCCCAGCAGCGCCGTAATTCTGCCGGACACATCGTGCAGCGGTGCGGCATGAATTTCCAGCCAGCAGCGCTTGCCGTGGATGCCGATGGCCTCAAACTCCAGCACACCGCTCTGCCCCTCCAGCACGCTGTGCTGGAGGCGGACAAAGGCGCGACGGTACTGCGGGGCCACCTGATTGAGAAAGGGCCAGCGCCGCATCTCCGCCAGGCTGGACGCTTCCAGCATGCGCAGTCCGGCGGGATTCATGTCCAGCAGATCACCCTCCGGCGCAACGATCGCCACGCATTCCGGTTCCGCAGCGATAATCGCACGCAGCCGCCCTTCGCTTTCACGAAGACGCTCCTCGGTCAGCTTGCGTACGTTGATGTCCTGATAGGTCGCAATGATCTGATCAGGATTGCCTT
>JBILYA010000323.1:0-3217 GCA_044378065.1 Burkholderiales bacterium
ACCTTGTTTGACAGGATGAAGATTTCCGGATGGTCGGCGAGGCGCGCTTCCTTGCGAACATGGTGTTCGAGCGTGCCGAAACGCTGGGTGAAGGCAATCTGCTGCGGCGGGGTCAGTTTCTGGCCCGGGAAAACCACGACTTCGTTGTCGAAAAACGCTTCGTAGACCTGGGCGAAGGTGTCGTCGTCCAGCGGTTTTGAAAGATCGACGCCGGTGATACGGGCGCCCAGATGTTTTCCGAGTTTGGTGACGGTAATCATGGAATTTCCGCTCAATGTGAAGGTGCCGGGGCATGGTAGCAGTGCCCTCAGGGCGGATAAAGCAACATTCCATGTTGCGGATGGAGCGGGCGGGGCAGGCGCCGCCGCCCTGATAGAATGCCGTTTTTGCCCACCCACTGAGGGAGTTGCAACACCATGAAGCTTTACGGTTCGCCCACATCACCTTACGTGCGCAAGGCGCGCGTGCTGATCCATGAAAAGAGCATGCCGGTTGAGTTTGTCATTGAGGATCCGTGGACCGACGACAGCCCGATCATCCTCAAGAACCCGTTGTCGAAGATCCCCGTGCTCGAAATCGGCGCCGACAGCTATATGTTCGAATCCCAGTTGGTTGTGCATTACCTCGACCACAGCGACGGCAAGTCGCTGACCCCGCGTGATCCCGCCGGCTACTGGCAGTCGCAGTGGTGGCAGTCGTTGGGTAACGGCATCATTGACGCCGGCATCACCCGTGCTTTCGAGAACCGCCGTCCGGAAGACAAGCAAATGCCGGAGAAAAAAGAACGCGAAGAGAAGCGCATTGACCGCGCTATCGACCTCGCCGAAAAAACCATCAAGGAAGGCAGCGAATTCCTGCTCGGCAACCGCTTCGGACTCGCTGACATCGTGATGGGCGTGGCGATCCAGTACACCGACTTCCGCTACCCGAACGACTGGCGCAGCCGCGCGCCGAAGCTGGCAAAGTGGGCTGCCGGGATCACCGCGCGTCCGTCATTCGAAGAAACGCTGCCGCCGGGGTTTGTGAAACCGGCCGGAGCCTGATCCGGATTACGCTGAAACAAAAAGGGCGCCTCGGCGCCCTTTTTTATCGGGTGTTGTTTGTTGATCAGCGCAGCACGAAGGGGTTCGGGACTTCGGTTGCAGTGGAAATCCACACGCTCTTGGTTTGCAGGTATTCGTAGATCATGTCCTGGCCGCTTTCACGGCCGATGCCTGAGCGTTTGAAACCGCCGAATGGCGACATGAAGGAGACCGCGCGGTAGGTATTGACCCAGACTGTGCCGGCCTGCAGTTTTTCGCTCATCAGGAAGGCGCGGCGCATATTCTGCGTCCATACACCGGCGGCGAGGCCGTAGACCACGTCGTTGCCGATCGCGACGGCTTCTTCCTCGTCCTTGAACGGAATCACCGACAGCACCGGCCCGAAGACTTCTTCCTGCGCGATGCGCATCGAATTGTTGACGCCGGTGAAGATCGTCGGTTCGACGAACCAGCCGCTGCCACATTCCGGGCGTGTGGCCTTGGCGCCGCCGAGCACCGCTTTGGCGCCTTCGCCCTTGGCGATGTCGATGTAGTCGAGGATTTTTTTGAACTGCGGCGGGTTGGTGACCGGGCCAACCTGGGTATCCATGCTCATCGGGTCCCCCATTGTTGCAGTCTTCGCCAGCGCCACCAGCCTGTCGACGAACTGGTCGTGGATGGACTGCTGCACCAGCAGGCGTGAACCGGCGATGCAGGTCTGGCCGGTAGCGGCGAAGATGCCGGAGATCACGCCTTTGACCGCGTTGTCGATGTGCGCGTCGTCGAACACGATGTTCGGTGATTTGCCGCCGAGTTCCATGCTGACGCGTTTGAGTCCCTTTGCTGCGGTTTCGTAGATGCGCTGGCCGGTGGCGTCGGAGCCGGTGAAGGCGACCTTGGCGACTTTCGGATGTTCGACCAGCGGCGTGCCGACTTCGGCGCCGAAGCCGGTGACAACATTGACGACACCAGGCGGAAATCCTGCTGCTTCGATCAACTTCATGAATTCCAGTGCCGAGGCCGAGGTGTATTCCGACGGTTTGATCACCACCGTGTTGCCGGCGGCGAGGGCGGGTGCCAGTTTCCACGCCAGCAGCAGCAGCGGCGAATTCCAGGGAATGATCATCGCGATCACGCCCATCGGCTCGTAACGCGTGTAGTTAAAGGTGTCTGGCTTGTCGATCGGAATTACCGAACCTTCGATCTTGTCGGCGAGTCCGCCGAAGTAGTAGTACCACTGCGCCATGTATGCGGTTTGCGCGCTCATCTCCGCATACAGCTTGCCGTTATCGCGGACTTCCGTTTCAGCGAGCGCTTTGGAATGCTCGGTGATCAGGTCGCCGAGCTTACGCAGCAGTGCACCGCGTTTGGTGGCGTTGCACTTGGGCCACTCACCGCTGGTCAGCGCTTTGTGCGCCGCTTCAACGGCGCGCGCCGCATCGGCAGCGCCGCCGCGCGGAATCAAGGCCCAGGGTTTGCCGGTATAAGGATTGTCACTGGGGAAATGTTCATTGCTGGCGGCTTCAACCCATTCGCCGCCGATGAACATGCGATAGCGCTGCAACGCAGTGTTATTCATAAGTAATTGTTTTTATTGATTATTTATGTGCGTCTTTGCCGAGCAGTGCAGTGCGGAAACGATATTTGATCGCCGTGCCGTCTCGTAGGGGCAGACGCATCGGTGCGGGTTCGGCGGAAACCTTGATGTCGGCGAAAACCGGGCTAGCTTTTTTATTCCATTCCGGCAGCCAGCGCTGCAGCGAGGCCATCGACTGCAGGGTGGTTGCTGATTTGAAGCCCGAGGCCTTGGCGATGCCGGCGAGGTCGACGCCGCGTGCGGTGTGTGCACGCTGCATGCCGGTCTCGCCGTAGTGGCCGTTGTTGATGACGGCAATGGCGAGATTCTTCGGTGCTTCGCAGGCAATCGTGGCGAGTGAGCCGAGGCCCATCAGCATTTCGCCGTCACCGGTGATCACCAGCACGCGACGTTTGGGCTGTGCCAGCGCGAGTCCGAGTCCGGCCATTGCCGCGCCGCCCATGCCGCCCCAGAGATAGAAATTGAGGTCGTGGTCGCCGGCCGCGAACGTGTCATAGGTCGGTGAGCCGAGGCCGGTGACGACCAGCGCATCGCCGCGGTCGGCGAGCAGCGCGGCGACGACTTTGCGGCGGTCGAGTCCGGCAGGTTTTTTGCTGGC
>JBILYA010000325.1:0-3204 GCA_044378065.1 Burkholderiales bacterium
GCCCAGCGTGAAGATCTGCGCGTGGCCGTCCTTCATCATCGACACCGCATCGGTGTACGACTGGAAGTTGATTTTCGACAGCGCCTGGTAGTTTAGGCCGTTGAGCTTGAGCGTCAGGTCTGTCAGCAGTTCACCGGTGTTGCCCTTGGGCTGGGTGACCACCGATTTGCCCTTGAAGTCGGCGAAGGTGTTGACCTTGGCATCCGCCAGCGCAACCACCTGGTAGTACTGCGGATACAGGTTGGCCATCTGACAGACTTTGGTGACTTTTTTCGGGTACGGCGCGACACCGGCGAGGCCGTCGACGGTGCTGCTGGAATTGCCGAAGCCGATCTGCGCCTTACCTTCATCGACGCCGCGCACATTGGCGATGCCGGCGCCCGGTGTGGCGGTGATGTTCAGTCCGGGAATGGCTTTTTCCCACATGCTTTTGAGTTGGCCGCCCAGCGGCACCCAGACGCCGCCCTGCGGGCCGGTCATCAATGTCATGTTCTGTGCTGACGAAACTGCGGGGAAAGCTGCTGCGATGGCTACGCCCAGTACGGACGCAATACGTGATGCTTTCATGACTCCTCCTTCTGGTTGTATTCCAGGGTGGGCCGATCTGGTTTTTATTGGCCCTTTTGCATGAACGATCTGCGCGTCGATTGTGTGGGGTAGCCCCCGGCGCGTCAAGCCGCCGACAGATAGGGGCTGGCCCAGCCCAGACCGGCCTCGGTGGTGGTCGCGGGTTTGTATTCGCAGCCGATCCAGCCGGTGTAGCCGATCTTGTCGATATGGTTGAAAAGCCAGGGGTAGTTGATTTCGCCGCTGCCGGGTTCGTGGCGGCCCGGGTTGTCAGCGAGTTGCATGTGCGGAATCAGCGCGAGATGGGCTTCGATGGTGCGGGCGAGGTCGCCCTCCATGATCTGCGCGTGATAGATGTCGTACTGGATGAACAGGTTGTCGGCGCCGACGGCCTTGATGATGTCGGCGGCCTGCGCGGTGTAGTTGAGAAAGAAGCCGGGGATGTCGCGGGTGTTGATCGGTTCGATCAGCAGTTTGATGCCGGCGTCCTTGAACTTCGGTGTCGCGTATTGCAGGTTGCGGATGAAGGTCTCGCGGGCGTCGATCGGGTCGACATTCGGCGGGCGGATGCCGGCGAGGCAGTTGACCTGTTTGCAGCCCAGTGCAGTGGCATAGTCGATGGCGCGATCGACACCTTCCTTGAATTCGGCGACGCGCTGCGGGTGGCATCCGATGCCGCGTTCGCCCGCGGCCCAGTTGCCGGCGGGCAGGTTGTGCAGCACCTGTACCAGATTGTGCTTTCTCAAGGCGTCGGCCAGCGCCTGTTTGTCGTATTCGTAGGGAAACAGGTATTCGACGCCCTTGAAGCCGGCTTTGGCGGCGGCAGCGAAGCGGTCCATGAAGGGCACTTCGTTGAACAGCATGGTCAGGTTGGCGCAGAGCTTGGGCATGGCGGGGGCAGGCCTCTGTTTTATTGGATATATCCGGCGATCCCAACGTGGACTTTTTACGCGGCTGCCGGGGGCTGCCCATTATAATCACGGGCATGGCTGCGTCTGAAAAACTTCCCATGGCGATACTGCTGGCTGCCGGCGCGGGTTCGCGCTTTGGCGGCGGCAAGCTGCTGCACCCGCTGGACGACGGCGTTGCGATTGCCGCCCATGCTGCACGCAACCTGATCAGCGCCGGCCTTGACGTCACGGCGGTCATCCGGCCCGGCGACTTTCCGCTGGCTGAAATGCTCGAGCAGGAAGGCTGCCGCGTGACAGTGTGTCCCGATGCGGCAAAAGGCATGGGCTTCAGTCTCGCGCACGGGGTCGCGCAGTCGCGCGATGCCGCGGGCTGGATTGTGGCGCTGGCCGACATGCCGCGCATCCGCCCTGAAACCATTGCCCGTGTCGCACAGGTGCTGATGGCGGGCGCCGATATCGTCGCGCCGTCCTATCAGGGCGACCGCGGCCATCCGGTCGCTTTCGGCCGCAAATTCCTGCACGAACTGCAGATGCTGACCGGCGACAGTGGTGCGCGCGCCATCGTCCAGCGCAACCAGGCGATGGTGAAGCTGGTGGAAGGTGATGATCCAGGTGTGCTGCTCGACATCGACCGCCGCACCGATCTGCAGCGCACGGCATGATTTATAAGTAATTGTTTTTAAAGGAAAAATAATGTCCCGTTTCACCGGCACCGAAAACTACGTCGCCACCGACGACCTGATGATGGCGGTCAATGCCGCGCTGGCGCTGGGGCGCCCGCTGCTGATCAAGGGCGAACCCGGAACCGGCAAGACCATGCTCGCGCTGGAAGTGGCGAAGGCGCTGAAGCGGCCGCTGTATGAGTGGCACGTCAAATCAACGACCAAGGCGCAGAACGGCCTCTATGAATACGACGCGGTGTCGCGGCTGCGCGATTCACAACTCGGTGATCCGCGGGTCAAGGACATCGGCAACTACATCGTGCAGGGCATGTTGTGGAAGGCGTTTGACGCTGATGAACCCACAGTGCTGCTGATCGATGAAGTGGACAAGGCCGACATCGAATTCCCCAATGACCTGCTGCGCGAACTCGACCGCATGGAGTTCTATGTTTACGAGACGCAGCAACTGATCAAGGCCAAGCATCGCCCGCTGGTGATCATTACCAGCAACAATGAAAAGGAACTGCCCGACGCTTTCCTGCGCCGCTGCTTTTTCCATTACATCCGTTTTCCCGATGCCGACACGATGGCGCAGATCGTCGAAGTGCATTTTCCCGGCATCAAGAAGCAGCTGCTGTCGCAGGCGCTCAATGCTTTTTTTGAAATCCGCGACGTGCCGGGGCTGAAGAAAAAACCGACGACCTCGGAATTGCTCGACTGGCTGAAGCTGCTGATGGCTGAAGACATTCCGCCGGAAGCGCTGCACAGCCAGGACACGCACAAGATTGTGCCGCCGCTGCACGGGGCATTAATTAAAAATGAGCAGGACGTTCATTTATTTGAGCGGCTGGTGTTCATGTCGCGGCGGCAGAAATAAGTCCGCAGGATGCTGCTGAATCTGCTCAAGAGTATGTTCGGTCGCTCCGTTGCTGCGACGGCGCCAGAGGCGGCGGAGGACAATCCGCTGGCCTACTGGTTTGCCAAACGCCGAGGTCGACGGCTGGTAAAGCTGCTGCATTACCTGGAGGTCTATCACCGTCATTTTTCCCGTTACCGCGGCCGCG
>JBILYA010000326.1:0-3199 GCA_044378065.1 Burkholderiales bacterium
GCGTACTGCTGGCCAAGATGCTCGGCGCGGAAGTCATTGCCTGCGCCTCCAGCGCCGACAAGATCCAGCGCCTGAAAGACCTCGGTTCCGATCACGTGATCAACTACAAGGAAACCGATTTCTCAAAGTGGGCCGTCGAAAAATTCGGCAAGCCGCAGCGTCGCAACTATGAAGGCGGCGTCGACGTCGTCATCAACTTCACCGGCGGCGACACCTGGGCGCCTTCACTGAAATGCGTCAAGCGCGGCGGTAAAATCCTGGTCTGCGGCGCCACCGCCGGCTACGACCCGAAAGAAGACCTGCGCTACATCTGGAGCTTTGAACTCCAGGTCGTCGGCTCGAACAGCTTCTATGACGACAACCTGAAAGCGCTGATGGAGCTGATTCAGGAAGGCAAGATGAAGCCGGTGATCGACGAAGTGCTGCCGCTGGAAAAAGCCGCACAGGGCCTCAAGCTGATCGAAGACCGCGAAGTCTTCGGTAAAGTCATCATCACCCCCTGATCGGAAAACCATGGCTGTACCCCGTCCTGAACCGCGGGGTTACCCGGGCAATCTGGGAACCCCGTTCAGCGCGCACGCCGGCAGCACACGGACTGCGCTGGTAGACCTGCGCGACCCGGGGTCGCTGCGGGAACACAGTTTTGCCGCCCTCGACGCCCAGGCCGATGCCGTTGCACGCGGACTGGTCTGCCGCGGCCTCAAAGCCGGGGACCGCATCTGCATCCTGTCGCTAAACCGCGTCGAGTTCGTCGCGACACTGCTCGGCGCGATGCGCGCCGGCGTGATCCCGGTACCGGTCAACATCAAGCTCGCGGCCGAGACCGTGCGCTACATCGCCGGTGACGCCGGCGCCAAGCTGGCATTCTGCGAATCGGCTTACCGCCATCTGCTGCCGCCGGATCTGCCGGCCCTGGCATTTGACGACAGCGCTGCATTCGCCGATTTCCTCGATGCCGGCCCGTTTACACCGGCCGAACCCGGACCCGATACCGTCGCGATACAGCCCTATACCTCGGGCTCCACCGGCAAACCCAAGGGCGTGCTGTTAAGCCATTTCGGCCAGAACTGGAGCCGCAGGATCCTCGCTCACACCCGCGGCACCAGCGAAAACGATGTCATTCTTGTTGCTGCCCCGCTGTATCACAAGAACGCACTCAACGCGATCAAGCAGGGCCTGACCGCTGGCGCCACGCTGGTGCTGATGCCGCAATTCAATGTGGAACAGTACATCGCAGCGATCGAGCGTTTTCACTGCACGGTCATTTCCGGCGTGCCGACGATGATCTCCATGCTGCTGGCACGCAAGGAACTGCTGACGAACACCGACACCACATCGGTGCGCACGGTAATGATGGGTTCCGCACCGTCTTCCCCGCAGTTGCTGGCTGACATCCGCATACATTTCCCCAACGCCGAGCCCCTGGTGGTCTACGGCGTTACCGAAGGCGGACCGGTTCCGCTGGGACCGCACCCCGACAACAAGCCGCGCCCGATGGGCTCGATCGGCGTGCCCTACCCCGGAACCGACGCCAGACTGATCAACGGCCCGAATCCCGACGAAGGCGAACTGCTGCTGAAAAATCCGGGCATCCTGCTGGGTTACCACAACCTTCCCGAGGAATCGGCGAAACGCCTGCAGGGCGGCTGGTATCACACCGGTGACGTCTGCCGGCGCGATGCCGAGGGCTTCTACTTTTTTGTCGGTCGCACCGATGACATGTTCGTTTGCGGCGGCGAAAACATTTTCCCGATCGAAGTCGAACGCCTGCTCGAACGCCACCCCGCCGTGCATCAGGCCTGCGTAATGCCCTTCAGCCACGAACTGAAAGGCCAGGTGCCTTACGCGTTTATCGTATTGCGCAGCGGCCAGACGGCAACGGAGGATGAACTGCGCCAGTTTGCGCTGAAGAACGGTCCCGTATACCAGCACCCGCGCCGGATTTTCTTTCTTGAACAACTGCCGCTCGCCGGCACCAACAAGATTGACCGCGAGAAACTGCGCAGCATCGTCGCCGGCAGCAGTGCTGAGAAGAATTCATCAGCAGCCTGATAATTTATAGGTTGCGCCCAGTCACCCAGTAGTCTTCAATCCTGAATCGAACCGGAGCCCGTAATGACCGACACCAAACCTTCCCTCGAACAACTGCAGAAGCTGATCACCCGCGGCCCTTTCAACCAATGGCTCAACTTCACCTTCCTCAAGGCCGGCGATGACGGCATTGAAGTCAAGGCGACCTGGCGTGAGGAATGGGTGGTCAACCCCGAGCGCAAATACACCCACGGCGGCATCCTCGCCGCGATTGTTGACGTTGTTGCCGACTATGCCATCGCCGCCCAGCTGGGCCGTCCGGTACCAACCATCGACATCCGCGTCGATTATCACAAAGCCGCGATGCCCGGTGATCTGACTGCCAAGGGCCGCGTCGTGCGCAGCGGCAGCCAGTATTCAACGGCGGAAGCTTATGTCTACGACAAAGACGGCGCGCTGGTTGCCAGCGGCCGCGGCACCTATTTCACCGCGCCGCCGAAGTAAACTCCGGTAATGCCTGAAGTCCTCGAAAGCCGGATCCACGCCCGCGGCACTGCCCGCCTGCTCCGGCTCGACCTGCTGTTGCAGCGGCTCGCCCTGATCGGCAGCATTCTCGGCGTATGGTGGGTGCTGGCACTCGGCGTGCCGCACTACATCCTGCCCGGCCCCGTCCGGGTCTGGAATTCCCTGCTGCAGATTTCCGCCAATGGCGATCTATGGAGCAATCTGGGCATCACGCTGGGACGGGTTGCCGCCGGCTTTATTCTGGCGACAGTGATCGGCCTGCCGCTGGGCATCCTGTTCGGCGCCAACCGCCGACTCGGCGAGTTCTTTGAACCGGTGATCCCGGTGATGAATACCGTGTCGTCGGCAATCTGGGCGATTTTCGCGATCATCTGGTTCGGTGTATCGAACGCCACGACGATCTTTGTCGTGTTCATGACCGCGATGCCGCTGATCATCACCAACGTTTGGCAGGGTACGCGCACAGTCAGCGCCGACTTCATTGAGCTGGCCCATGTGCTGCGCATGCCTTCGTGGAAGGTCATGCTCAAGATCTATCTGCCGACCATCCTGCCCTACTTCTTCTCCGGTGCGCGACTGGCCTTCGGCTTCGGCTGGCGGGTATCACTGGTCGCTGAAACGCTCGGCTCCTCGAGCGGTGTAG
>JBILYA010000327.1:0-3195 GCA_044378065.1 Burkholderiales bacterium
AAGGGCCAGGGCGAAAAACAGCAGTGATGCGATGCGGGTCACGCAAACTCGAGCAGCGACCGTCCGGTCATCGCCGGCGGTTTGGGCAGGCCCATCATCGACAGCAGTGTCGGTGCGACATCCTGCAGCGCACCGCCGTCGGCGATTTTCGCCTTGCGGCCGATGTACAGCAGCGGTACCAGATTCAGCGTGTGCGCGGTATGCGGTTGATGGGATTCCTCATCGCGCATGGTTTCGGCGTTGCCGTGGTCGGCGGTGATCAGCACTTCGCCGCCGATCTCACGCATCGCTTCGACGGCACGGCCGATACATTCATCCAGCACTTCGACGGCGCGGGTTGCTGCGGCGAGGTTGCCGGTGTGGCCGACCATGTCGCCGTTGGCGAAGTTGCAGATGATGGCGTCGAACTGACGCGAGTTGATTGCCGCGACCAGCTTGTCGGTGACTTCGCGCGCGCTCATTTCCGGTTGCAGGTCGTAGGTCGCGACTTTGGGCGAGGGCACCATGATGCGTTCTTCCCCGGCATATGGCGTTTCAACGCCGCCGTTGAAGAAATAGGTGACGTGCGCGTACTTTTCGGTCTCTGCGATGCGCAGCTGTTTCAGCCCCTGCTTGGCGAGATATTCACCGAAGCCGTCGCGGATCTGCTGCGGGCCGAATGCGGCGGGGATGTGGGCGAAATCCTCGCCGTAACTGGTCAGCGTGCAGTAGTAACCCAGCTTCGGCACATGTTTGCGCGCGAATCCGGAAAAGCCGGCATCGGTCAGCGCCGCGGTCATCTGCCGCGCGCGGTCGGAGCGGAAATTCATGAACATCACCGCATCGCCATCTTTCATCTGCACCGGCTGAGACCCGGCGGGTACGATGGCGGTGGCTTTGACGAATTCGTCGGTTTCGTTGCGCGCGTAAGCGGCGTGCAGGCCGGCGACGGCATCCGGCGCAGTGTAGGTACTTTCTCCGCCGGTGATCAGGTCATAGGCCGTTTGCACGCGTTCCCAGCGTTGGTCGCGGTCCATCGCGAAATAGCGCCCGCAGATCGAGGCGATCTGTGCGTTGCCCAGTGCACGGCATTTTTCCTCGAGCGCTTTAAGTGAAGATTCCGCGCTTTGCGGCGGCGTATCGCGGCCGTCAAGGAAGGCGTGCACGTAGATCTTTTTCGCCCCTTTTTTGGCGGCGAGGTCGAGCAGCGCGTGGATCTGTGACTCATGACTGTGTACGCCGCCGGTCGACAGCAGGCCCAGCACATGCAGTGCGCCGTTCGCTGCAGTTTTGATCAGCGTGTCCAGCACGGGATTGGTCGCGAATTCGCCGGTTTCGATGGCGTGCTCGATCTTGGTGTAGTCCTGGTAGACGACGCGGCCGGCCCCGATATTCATGTGGCCGACTTCGGAGTTGCCCATCTGCTGCGCCGGCAGGCCGACCCATTTTTCGGAAGCGTCGATGATGGTGTGCGGGCAGGTTTTCCACAGCACGTTCCAGTGCGGCTTGCGCGCCTGGCAAATGGCGTTGTCATCGCAGTCTTCGCGATGTCCGAAGCCGTCGAGGATGATCAGCAGTGCGGGTGTTATCTTCATGATTTTACTGAATTATTCGGCATGTTCTGATAAAGTATAATTCTAATCCATTTCAATTCGCCTGAGTGCGTCCGGGTGCCCAGATGACTGATGCTGCCGCGTTGCGGGAACAATTGCTGAAAAAGCAGGAGCATATCGACATGGCGTCGCGGGCGCTCAAGGCGATTGCCCATCCGTTGCGGCTGAAGATTCTGTGCGTGCTCGGTAACGATGAACTGAGCGTGCAGGAAATCGTCGATTGCGTCGGTACTTCACAGAGCAATATTTCCCAGCATCTGGCGATCCTTCGTGAGAAGGACGTCCTGCGTACGCGCAAGGACGCCAATCGGGTGTTCTACCGCATCGGCGACGAGCGCATGCTGACGCTGATCGGCATGATGCGCGAAGTGTTCTGCGGCGCGGACGACTGAGCGCCATCTCCTTGTTTTTCAGCGCCGCGGTCCATCACCCCCGGCGTTTCCCATGAACTTTCCGCCGCTGTTCGCGCGTTTCAGCCTGTTGTGCACGGTACTGCTGTGCACGCTGCCGTTTCTCCAGCCTTACCACCTGTATCCGCTGACCACCTTCTATTCCGAGTGGCTGGCTTTTGCGCTGGGCCTCGGTGTGATGACGGTGTGGATGGACGGCCGTTTGCAGGAACGCGCCGCAGTACCTTGGGTGGCGTTGTCGCCGTTTGCGCTGGCGGTGCTGTTGATGGTGCACGGACTGCTCGGCTGGTCACCGTATTTCGGCCAGGCGCTGACGGGCGCGTTGTATCTGGGATGGGCGGGTCTGTTGATCATGGCCGGCCGTTCACTGGCGCGGATCTGGGGACTGGAGACACTCAGTCTGGTGATTGCATCGGCACTGGCGGCCGGCGCGCTGCTCAGCGCCGCGGCGGGACTGATCCAGTTCTACGGACTGAAGACGCCGCTCAATGCCTGGATTGCCCGGCCGACGAGTGCCGCGCTGTTCGGCAATCTGGCACAGGCCAATCACTTTGCGAGTCACGCGACGCTGGGGCTGCTCAGCCTGGCCTATCTGTCGGTACGCGGTCGGCGCACTGCGATGATTGCCCTGCCTTGTACGCTGCCGCTGCTGTTTGTGCTCGGATTATCGGGCTCGCGCAGCGTCTGGCTGTTTCTGCTGGCGGCGCTGGCGCTGGCAGCGGTGTGGCGCGCTCTGCATCGTGATGACGCCAACAAACGGTTGTTTATGGTGACGGGCGGATTGGTCATTGTTTATTTTCTGATGCAGCTCGTGGTGCAGGCCGGCTGGGTTCGTTCGCCGGCACAGGAGGCAGTGATCGCCGTGGATCGCCTGTTCGGCAGTCCGGGCAGTGTCACTGATCGTTTCAGCCTTTGGCGTGCATCGTGGAACTTGTTGCTGGCGCACCCGTTCAACGGTGTGGGTTGGGGTGCGTTTGCCGCCGCTTATTACCAGCAGATCACGGCGATTGACGCCGACAATCTGTTCAACCTGTACCAGAACAGTCACAACATCGTGCTGCATCTGCTGGCCGAAACCGGCTTGATCGGCGGTCTCCTGCTGGTGGTGCCGATGGGAATCTGGGCTTTCCATGCGCTGCGCACGCCGCGCAATTCCCAACTCTGGTGGCTGCTGGCCCTGACCGGTGTCTTTG
>JBILYA010000328.1:0-3194 GCA_044378065.1 Burkholderiales bacterium
TAAGCACATCCGCCCATACTGCGCGCCGGCGCCTGGATTCTGTCCGCCCTTCGCACCCGCACGGGTGCTTCTGTTTGGCCTTCTCCACACGTCATTGATGCCCAGTCCAATCCGGACCGGGATCGCCAAATTCTGGAGAACTGCACATGGCCACTATTGGCACCGTTAAATTTTTCAACGCCACCAAGGGTTTCGGCTTTATTCAGCCCGACGGCGAATCCAAAGACGTTTTTGTGCACATCTCGGCCGTTGAACGCGCCGGCATGAAGACGCTCAATGAAAACCAGAAAGTCTCGTTCGACCTCGAAAAAGGTTCCGACGGCCGTTCTTCCGCCGTCAATCTGCAAGAAGTCTGATCGTACTGCGGCGGGTTGATCCCGCCGCAAATCATTCCTAAGAAGGAAGCTGCAGATGTCCAAAGAAGAGATGGTCGAATTCGAAGGTGTCATTGAAGAAGTGCTGCCCGACACCAAATTCCGCGTCACGCTGTCCAACGGCCACGCCGTTACCGCCTATGCCTCGGGCAAGATCCGCAAGCACCGTATCCGCATTCTTGCCGGTGATCGCGTCACGGTGGAAATTTCGCCGTATGACCTGAGCAAGGGCCGTATCAGCTTCCGCCACAAGGACGAGCGCGCGGGTCCGCCTGCAGCACGCCCCGGCAACTTCTTCCGCAAGCGTTAACGCCGCGGAATTCAGCCCGCCGTTTTGCGGCGGGTCGCCCTGACCGTCGGCGCCACGCCGGCCAGCGGCAAAGCGGTCTTGTATTTGACCTGCTTCAGCGCAAAACTCGATTTCAGGTTGCCCACCCCGGGTATCTTCGCCAGAAAATCGACAATGAACCGCTCCAGCGCCTGCACGTCGGCCACCATCACCCGCAGCATGTAATCCGAATCGCCGGTCATCAGGTAACACTCCATGACTTCCGGCCGTTCAGCGATCGCACGCTCAAAGGTCTCCAGCGCCTTTTCCACCTGACGCTCCAGCCGCACCTGGATGAACACCGACACGGTGAGTCCCAGCGCCAGCGCATCGAGCAGGCTGACGTAACGGCTGATCAGCCCCGCCTCCTCCAGCCGCCGCACCCGCGCCAGGCAGGGTGACGGCGACAGATTCACCGCCTTCGCGAGTTCGACGTTGGACAGCCGCGCATCGTCCTGCAACCAGGCGAGGATTTTCCAGTCTGTTGCATCCAGATTAATTTTCGGCATTTTATGCTTTGGATTTGTATTTATACGTCATTTTATGCTTATTTATGACGTTTAAACAAGCACATACAGAACCCTGTTCTGCGTGTTCCCGCGTAGCATCCGGGGTCATGCGCGCACGCCCGAGCGCGGAGGAAGACAAAACACCATGACCGATTTATCTGAACTCGCAGCCGCATTCTGGCGAGTGATGCCCGCCGACCCGGATCCGGTAGAGACGCGCGAATGGCTGGACGCCTTCAATTCGCTAATTGAATCCAACGGCCGTGAGCGCGCCACTTATCTCTTGCGCAAACTGCTCGACGAAGCGCGGGCGAAACGCGTGCCGATGCCGCCGGTACTGAACACGCCCTACTGCAATTCCATTGCACTGGCCGAGCAGCCGCAGTTCCCCGGCAACCTCGACATCGAAGCCCGCATTTCGGCGCTGGTGCGCTGGAATGCGCTGGCGATGGTGGTGCGCGCGAACCGCGGCGCCGCCGAACTCGGCGGACATATCGCCACCTATGCATCGATCGCCGACCTTTTCGAAGTCGGCTTCAACCACTTCTTCCGCGCCGGCCAGAACGGTGATGCAGTGTTTTTCCAGCCGCATGCCTCGCCGGGGATCTACGCCCGTGCCTGGCTGGAAGGCCGCCTGAGCGAAGACCAGCTCAACAACTACCGCCGCGAAACCGGCGGACCCGGCACCGGCCTTTCGTCGTATTGCCACCCTTATCTGATGCCGGATTTCTGGCAATTCCCGAACGCGTCGATGGGACTGGGCCCTGTGAATGCAATCTACCAGGCGCGTTTCATGCGCTACCTCGAGCATCGCGGCATCCAGAAAACCGCCGGGCGTAAGGTCTGGGCTTTTGTCGGCGACGGCGAGATGGATGAGCCGGAATCGCTGGCCGGCCTGTCGCTGGCGGCGCGCGAAGGACTCGACAACCTGATCTTCGTCGTCAACTGCAATCTGCAACGACTGGACGGGCCGGTACGCGGCAACGGCTCGCTGATCCAGGAACTGGAAGGCCTGTTCTCCGGCGCCGGCTGGCATGTAGTCAAGCTGCTGTGGGGCTCGGAATGGGACCCGCTGTTCGCACGTGACACCGAGAACGTGATCCTCAAACGCCTGCACGAAACCGTCGACGGCGAGTTCCAGAAATACGCCGCAACCGACGGCCGCTTCAACCGCGAACAGTTTTTCAACAAGGACCCCGACCTGCAGGCGCTGGTGTCGCACCTGTCAGATGATGACATCGACCGACTGCGCCGCGGCGGCCATGACCCGGTGAAAATTCACGCTGCCTATCACGCCGCGATGAACCATCACGGTCGGCCGACGGTGATACTTGCCCAAACCAAAAAAGGGTACGGCATGGGCCACTGGGGCCAGGGCAAGATGGGCGCACACCAGCAGAAAAAAATGGAAGACGATGCCCTGCTCGCTTTCCGTGACCGCTTCGCGCTACCGATTCCCGATGCCGATGTCAAAGCGCTGAAGTTCTGGAAGCCCGCCAACGACAGCCCGGAGATGCGTTACCTGCATGCGCGGCGCAGCGCGCTCGGCGGTTATCTGCCGGCGCGCGTCACCACCGCGCCGAAAATCACCGTGCCGGTGCCGGAAGCCTATTCACGCATCAGCGAAGGTTCGGGCGGACGCGAAGAGTCGACGACCATGAGCTTCGTCAAGATGCTGGCGCAGATGCTCAAGGACCCGGCGATCGGCAAAAACATCGTGCCGATCGTTGCCGATGAGGCGCGCACCTTCGGCATGCAGTCGCTGTTCCGCCAGGTGGCGATCTACTCCCCTTTCGGCCAACTCTACGAGCCCGAAGACCGCGACGAACTGCTGTATTACAAGGAAGCGAAGGACGGACAGATCCTCGAAGAAGGCATCAACGAAGCTGGCGCGATGTCGTCGTGGATTGCCGCCGCCACCAGTTACAGCGTGCACGGCACGCCAATGCTGCCCTTTTATATTTTTTATTCGATGTTCGGCTT
>JBILYA010000329.1:0-3188 GCA_044378065.1 Burkholderiales bacterium
GCAGGCGGAACTGTATACCCGACTGCCCCTGCCCGATGGTGCCGAGTCGGCGGCGCGGCAGTTCATGCCGATGGCTGCGCGCCATCAGCTGGTCGCCGCTTTTGACCGCTATGTGCTGCAATGGCTGACCGAGCATGCCGGGGCATTGTCCGCTATCCCGCCCGGCGCACGCATCGTGATCAATCTGGGCGGGCAGTCACTCGATCAGCCCGATCTGTCCAAGGTTCTTGAAGACCTTCTGGGTCGCCAGGTCTATCGCGGGCGGCTGGCCTTCGAGCTGGCCGAGAGTCTGCTGGAATCCCATGGCACTGAACTGCGCCGGCTCATTCCCCTGTTCGCGGCGGGTGGCGCTCAATGGGGTATTGACCATTTCGGCATCGAACCCCAGTGGTTACCGCATCTGGTGCAGTGGCGCCCGGATTACATCAAACTTGCCGGCAATTACCTGAAAAACCTGCACGAGCAGGAAACCGGACGGTTTTGCATTTCCGCGTTGGTACGAACGGCGGACACGCTCGGTGTCGCCGTCTATGCATCGATGGTCGAAGACCCCAAACTGCTGCCGATCCTCGCCGATTGCGGCGTGCGCGGCGCCCAGGGCTTTGCCTTGCGCGCGCCGGAACTGCTACCCGCTGCCTAGCGCGCAGTCCCGGGCGACCGGGACGTCTTGGTTATTTTTAGTCATTCCGCTTGTCGGATTTCCCGGTACCTGACGGACCTGCCCTGCAGCTGACCCCGCCACTTCAAGCCAGGGTGCCAGGCACCGCCGCCCGGAAATCTGTCAGGTGTTGCCCTTCGCTGCGTTTCCGGTAGCAGGGCAGACCCCCCCTCGGCGCGCTAGTCGCCACTTTTTTCGGCCCGGTTATCAGGGGCGATTCTTGTCATGGCGTTTTTTACCCCCGACAGTCGGCGCTGCCCGGGGCTTTATTGGGGCATACCCCGGATTTCACCCACTTTCGACCCACAGCCGACTCAGCCGCGCCAGCCTGTTGACCGGTAAGGGCTATACGCGCCGGCAGGCATCACCTGTCCGATGCTAAAAAAACAAATTAAAAACAATGATTTAAAAAGCATTAATCGAAATAATAAAAAAATATAATAAATATACGCGCTCCTTGGTACGGTATTCGCTCTATAGAAGACATTGATTGGGATGTTATTGCAGATAACATCGAAATTACATCCCTTAATACTAAGCCGTATCGGTGCCAACACTGGAAACCAGCTGCATAGCCAGTGATTTGGTGGTTGCAACAATTAATCCATTGCTTATCGTTATTATTATTATTGCAAATATTATTGCAATTAGCATTGCCGCGATGTAATATGAAAAAAACGATAAATAGTAAATAAATTAAATGCTCGTTTTGCCTGATTTAGTTTGAATCTGAAAAACCTAACTCCAAAAAGGGGATTACATGTTTAGCCGCAAGCAGCGTTCTTTGATTCAGCGCACGATGGAAGTCCAGCGCGAACTCACCCGCGAAGGTCTCGACCGTCGCCGCCTGATGAAGCTCGGTGTGCTGAGCTCGGCCACCGGCATGTTGTTGCCGATCGAAGGCCTGAGCCTGCGCGCCGCCTACGCCAATTCCTGTCCGATTCCCGGCCAAGACATCATCAGCCCGCGCACCACGCCGTTCAAGGACCAGTTCCAGCGGCTGGAAGAGATGACCCCGACCTACACCACCAAGAGCAGCGTGTCGGAACTGACCGACGCGATGTTCCTGCGCGGTGGCAAGCCCACCAGCACACCCAGCCATGCGCTGGATTCCAAGCTGCACCTGCTGCACGAGCATCCGGAACTGAGCGCCGCCAATCCCGACCCCAAAGGCAAGCTGTCGCATCAGGCCTGGGACGGTACCGACCGTGCCGACGGCCTGCTCAATCCGCCCAAGGATTTTTACGAGCTGCGCGCGATCCAGCATCGCCATATGTGGCACAGCGAGATGCCCGCCGGCGCCGCTGGCCAGCTGGCCTGGGGTTTTGCTGATCGTGAATTCGATGTCGCCAATACCGTAACCGGCGTAGGTGGTGGGCATTGCACCGGCGTTCCCGGCCCGGTGTTCCGCTTGCGTTATGGCCGTTCGCACATGGTACGCGTTTACAACGAGCTGCCGGCGACTGCGCTGGATCAGGTCTCGGCGCTGGGCTTCGGCACCTCGACCATCTGCACCCATATGCACAACCACCACACGCCCTCGGAAAGCGACGGCGGCCCGCTGTATTACAACTTTGCCAACCACTTCTGGGATTACCATTTCCCCAACCTGTATGCCGGCATCAACCAGTGGAATGCCAATGGCGGCGCGCTGCTGGCTGCCGACGCCAAGCTGAACCCCTCGGGCGTACGTGGCGACATCCGCGAAGCGCTAGGCTCGCTGTGGTTCCATGACCACAAGCATGACTTCACCTCGCAGAACGTCTACGCCGGCCTGTTCGGTGCCGCCCCGATCTATGACGACATCGACAACGGCGACGAAACCAAAACCGGTACCACGGGCATCCGCTTCCCGAGCCATTCGCAGGATGCCGGCAGCTACCCCTACGAGTTCGACGTGCCGATGATGTTCCACGACCGCCAGTTCGACCTCAATGGCGTCGACTTTTTCCCGCTGGCTTGCCTCGATGGCGCCATCGGCGACAAGCTGACCGTCAACGGCACCATCCAGCCGAACATGAACGTGCAACCGCGCCGCTATCGCCTGCGCGTCTATAACGGAGGCCCGAGCCGCTTCTACTGGTGGTGGTTGAAAGTCGTCACCAAAACCGGCAAGACGAGCTATGAGCCGATGACCGTAATCGCCAACGACGGCAACCTGCTGCCTAACGCAGTTACGCTGCCGAGCTTCAAGCATTCGGTGGGCGAGCGTTTCGACCTGATTGTCGATTTCAAGAAGCTGGTCACCAAGTACGGCGCTGGCACCAAGGTCTATCTGACTAACCGTGCCGACCAGGACAACGGTCGCGGACCGTCGGGCAAACTGTTGGCCCTGGGCAATGATGCCATCCAGTTCACCATTGAAGCCGCACGTCCGGGCCTGACCGACAACAGCACTGACATCGTCAACGGCATGGCGCTGCGTCCGATGCCCAAGGCGATCGCCGTCACCGCCGCCAAGCGCAAGGAATGGGTCTGGGGTCGTGGCAACGGCGCGTGGAATGCCAACGGGGTGTTTTATGACCGTTAT
>JBILYA010000330.1:0-3180 GCA_044378065.1 Burkholderiales bacterium
TGCTGCCGGCCGGGCATCGATGGTGACCATGGCATCTTCGCCGGCCAGCCAGTTGAGCATGCCCAAACCCAGGGCCAGATTGCCGCCGTTGCCGAGAAAACTGTTGGACAGGAAATGTCCGGTGCCGACAACGATGACACGCTGCTCGCGGTCTCCGACCGTACGCTCGAAGGCGCTGGCGACATTGACCGGCCCTGGGAAGTCGCGTGTTTTGTCGAACACCGGTTTGCCGTCAAGCTTGCCGACTTCCACCCAGCCGCGCTGGGCGACGTCGATCAGTGGCGTGACCGTCCAGCCGCTGCCGTCATCGGCGCCGATCTGGCGGGCATGCGGGAACAGCGTGTTGTACTGCAGCGTGCCGACAACCGGGTGCCGTGCGTAATTGGTGGCGACGGCGAATACCGGCGGGCCGCTGCGCGGGGCCATTGCGGGATCGACCACGGTTCCCGGCGTCAGCACCAGTCCGAGTTTTTCCGCCAGCGGCTGCAGGCCACGCAGGGGTTCAGTGTCGATCAGCCACAGCAGGTTACCGCCGCGCTCGATATAACGCAGCAGTTTGTCGATTTCCGGCGCCTGCAGTTCGACCTGCGGCTGGGTCAGCACCAGCAGCGCGGCATTCTCCGGAACTTCCTGGGCTACGGCCAGATTCAGGCTGGAGATGCTGAAACCTTTTTCGCGCAGGCGATGGCCGAAAGCGCCGAGGTCATGGTTGGCGAGCCCGTCGAGTTTGCGTTCGCCGTGGCCGTCGATCCACAGCACCAGATTGTTGGCGCCGCGCACCAGCCGCAGCAGTGCGTTGGCAAACGATTGTTCGCTGAATTCAGCCAGCGGAATCTGCTCGATGCGCCGCTGGTATTCAATGACCAGTGCGTTCGGCGTGCGCAGGCCGGCCTCGGCGGCGAGTTTGGGCTGTTCACGCGGATCAATCAGTTGCAGTTGCAGATCGGGTTTGACGCGCTGATAAGGGCGCACCCGTTCTTCGATGATCTTGTGCACATTACTGCCGCTGCTGTCCTGGCGCACGGCATAGGCTTTGATGCTGACCGGACCCTGCAGCTGCTTCAGCGCGCCAATGGTGGTTGCCGAAAGTGTATTGCGGGCGCCCCGCGTGAGATCGTGTTCGACGCGGTATTCACGCGCGAAATAGGCGAGCAGCGCGACCAGCAGCGCGAGTAGCAGCACAAAGACGCCGCTTTGGGCGAGGAATTGCCAGCGCAGGCGGCGGGTGATCTGCATGGTTCAGCCTCGCAACCGCCGCCCGTCGAGGCGGCGGATGGCAAGGATCAGGAAGGCTGCGGCAAGCAGCAGCGGACAGGCGATGGCATAGGAGTCGAGCATGCCTTTGCCCAGCGGTTCGAAATTGCGCAGTGGTGAAAACACCTGGGCGAAGGCGGCGGGGATCGGCCAGCCGCGCGCGCGCAGGCTGTCGCCTGCGGTTTCGCCCATGAACAGCATCGCCAGCAGCAGGCCGAAAGACAGCAGCGCGGCGGCCATCGGCTGCGCTGTGAGGCTGGACGAATACAGGCTGACCGCGGCGAAGCTCGCGGTGAGCAGCAGCAGCGCCAGCGTCAGTGTTGCCAGCAGTCCGATGTCGAGACTGGTGCTGCCGGCCAGGGTCAGCGGCATGGCCAGCACCAGCAGGATGATCAGCAGCAGGAAGGCCATCAGCCCGATGAATTTGCCGATGATGATTTCAGTCATCGAAATCGGTGCCGACAGCAGCAGGGTCATGGTCTGGTTGCGCCGTTCCTCGGCGATCATGCGCATTGCCAGCAGCGGCACCGCGAACAGCAGCACGGCGGCTGCGGTGGCATAAGTCGGTGCGGCGACCAGTTCGGTGACTCCGGGCGGGCTGGCAAGCTGCGCCAGCTGCGACTGGATCTGCAGGAAATCATCGAGACGCTTGAGGAATCCGTAACCGAGGATGACCTGCACCACGGTCAGCACCAGCCACGCCAGCGGCGAGGTGAACAGTGCGCGCAGTTCCTTGCCGGCAATGGTGAAAATCATTGTTTGGAATCCCCCGCGCTGTCGCCCCGGGTCAGATGCACGAAGACATCTTCAAGGCTGGTCTGTGCCGGTGTCAGCTGGTGCAGACCCCAGTCTTCGGCGCCGGCGCGCGCCACCAGCGCTGCGGTGGGATCAACGTCGGGCGCGAAGCGAATGCGGAAACGTCCATCGCCGTCCGCATCGACGGTCGATACGCCGGCGATGCCGCGCAGCGTTTCGATGGACGGTGGCCGGTGCAGGCTGAGTGAGACGGTGCGGCCGCGCTGGAATTCGCGCAGGCCGGCGATGGTATTGCTGAACACAACCTCGCCGTGGTGCAGGATCTGCACGCGGTCGCAGACCGCTTCGACTTCGGTGAGGATGTGCGTCGACAGAATGACGCTGTGCGCGCGGCCGAGTTCGCGGATCAGCGCGCGGATGTCGAGAATCTGGTTGGGGTCGAGACCAACCGTGGGTTCGTCGAGAATGACCAGGTCGGGTTCGTGCACGATGGCCTGGGCAATGCCGACACGCTGCTGGTAGCCCTTGGACAGTGTGCCGATCAGTTTGCGTGACACCTCGGTGAGTCCGCAGCGCTGCATGGCGCGGCTTGCCGCAGCTTCGCAGCTGGCGCGCGGAAGGAGATGCAGCCGCGCAGCCAGCCGCAGGTATTCGGCGACGGTCAGTTCGCGGTACAGCGGCGGCGTTTCCGGCAGATAGCCGATACGGGCCTTGGCAGCGACCGGTTGTTCCAGCAGATCGATGCCGCAGACGCTGATTTCGCCGGCGCTGGGTGCAAGATTGCCGGTGAGCATCTGCATGGTGGTGGTTTTGCCGGCGCCATTGGGGCCAAGCAGGCCCAGCACCTCGCCCTGGCGTACTTCCAGATCAAGCCCGCGGACCGCGGCGTGTTTGCCGTAGTGGCGTGCAAGACCCTTGGCGCTTACGGTCAATTCAGGAGCGGGGGAAGTCATCAACGGCGGGTTTGCTGCGTGGCGGCGTGTTGCCTTGTGGTCAGGCTGAAATATACCTAATATGTGTTGCATTATGAATGGCGTAGACGCACTGCGCCACAGCCGTTTACCTACATGCTCTTTCCGGCGCCCATCTACCCGAGCCTACGCGCGCAACCCGTTTATCCGATGACACTGTTTCGAATCGCAGCGCTGTCCGCCAGCCTCGCTTTGGCCG
>JBILYA010000435.1:0-3175 GCA_044378065.1 Burkholderiales bacterium
CGGTGGCAGCGGCAAATTCATCGAATTCATCGAGACCACCGGCGGCGGAAGATATCGGGGGGAGCTGAGCAGCACCGGGTCGGGCAACATTCTCGATTTCGCTGTGGCCGATTCATCCTTTGATGTGTTCGGACCGGTGCCGGCTGCCGGCAGTCATCTGGTGGTGTACAACCTGTACAGCAGCGGTGCGGTATCGAACGCCTATTCCGGTGACAACCGTGCTGCATTGAGCAGTGTTGCTTCGACGGTGACTCTAACGGCGCCCACACTGTTTCCGGCCAGCTCGCCGGCGCAGCGTTTTCATATTGTCAGCGGGCCTGTTGTTTATGGTTGTACGGGCGGACAACTGGTGCGCTATTCCGGTCATGGGTACAGCGCCTCTATCGGAGTGATGCCGCCTGTAACCGGGAGTAGCGCTGTTCTTGCTGGAAATGTCGATGTCAATGAATGCAGTTTCAGTTACACCGAAGGCTCGCTCGGCGAGAGCACCGGTACGGTGACCATCATTCTGCAGATCAACAGCACGTCCGCCGGCGGCGACGTGGAGAAGGTGCGCATGTTCCAGCAGGTGCAGATCGGCAACGCGCCATGAACAATTACATCTATCAACGCCGGTTCTCACGCGGCTTCAGCCTGATCAGCGCGATATTCCTGCTGGTGGTGCTGTCGGCGCTGGGCGCCTACATGGTGATCTTCGCCGGTCAGCAGCAGACGACCGTGCAGGCCGACGTGCTGGGCGTGCGCGCCTATTACGCGGCGCGGGCCGGCCTTGATTGGGGAATGTATCAGGCGCTTGATCCCGAAAATACGGCTGGTGCACCGCCGGCGTTTGCCACCTGCCCGTCCGGGAACATCACTTCCCTGGGCGGGTCATTGTCGCCGTTCAGGGTTGAGGTTACTTGCAACGACACGGGATTCACCTACGACGAAGCCGGGCGCACCGTCCATGTTTACGAAATCACTGCGACAGCCTGTAACCACACCAGCTGTACTGCTGTCGCATCTCCGCCAAACGGTTACGTCGAACGTCGAATCGTCGTCACAGTGGCTAAATGCAAAGATGCAACAGCTGCTGCGCCTCGGTATGCATGCGGGTAATAAATGTCAATAAAAACAAATATTTATCAATTTACCCCGGGGCGGGTTTGGATGTCAGACCGATCCACTGTTGCACCTTGGGCGGCTGGTCAACACCGGTACGGAATTTGCACCTCTGATCGGGATGAGCAGGGGGCCCGCGGTTGAAACGCGTATGGAGTGCCAGTTGATGAAACGCTGGTTGAGTGCAGTTGTGCTGATTGTCGCGACACTTGCCGCCGACGTTGCCGACGCGGCTGACTATTTCGCGCGCACCGCACTCGCCGGCACCAACTGGAATGCCGCGAACATGTGGTCGAACACATCTTGCGCGGCGGGTGGACCTGTCGCAGGACCGCCGACCGCTGCCGATAACGTGATCATCTGCAACGGTAAGGCGGTCACGGTCAACATTGCGACGGCCAATGCAGGTTCAATCCGCATTGATGGCGGCAATTTAGCCACCAGCTTGACCATTGCCGGCACCAATGTTTTGAATGTCACCAATGCCAGCGGGAGCACGGGCAATGTCCTGATCAATGCGTCTACGGCCGCCATCACGAAACAGATCGCCGTCAACACGGGCACTTTGAATGTAACCGGCAGTGTCACTATCAACGGCGGAACCACTACGGCCAACAATAACAATATTGCGCAGTTGAGGGTCACCACGGGGAGTGCTTCAATCGGCAGCCTGGTGGTCACCGGGGGAACGGTCAACAGCATTGCCCGCGCAATAGTGGATGGTGCGGCGGGTTCTCTGACGGTGAACGGCAATGCCAGCATCGCCACCGGCACGCTGGGGCGCGGTGAGATGAGGATTACCAATCTCGGCACGGGCACGATTACAGTCAACGGCAGTCTTGGAGTATCCAGCGCCACATCGACCAATAACAGCGCTGATGCCACGGTTTCGGTTGATAACGTGGCGGGGCTGCTCAATGTCACCGGCGATGTGACGGTAACCGGCAGTGCGGGTGCGACCGACCGTGACGCACTGCTCAGTATTACTGCGGGCAGCAATGCAAATCGTGGCATCACCATCGGCGGCGCGCTCAACATTACCTCGGGTTTCGCCGGCTCTGCCTCGGTGACCATGGCGGGCGGTGCCGGCGCGACCCTCAGCAAAATGACGGTCGGCGGCAATATCAACAACGGTGATTTGCTGACGGTGGCCACCGGTACGCTGACCATGCTGCCTGTCGGCGGCACCAATACGCTGACGACGACCAACGCGGCGGCAATCAACGCGACGACCAGCGTCACCACCGGCACCATCAACGCGCACAACGCGACGGTTGATGCCGGCGCCGGCGCTTTGGGTCTGAAACGGATGAACCTGAACGGCGCCGGCACAATCAATGTGGCGGGGAACCTGAGCATTTCCTCAGCGACGTCAGCGGGCAGCGATGCGACGGTTGATGTCACCAATGTCGACGGCCTGCTCAATGTCACCGGCAATGTGACGGTGACCGGTGCGGCCGCGACTGGCCGCAACGCGCTGCTCAGCATTACCGCGGGGAGCAATGCAAATCGTGGCATCACCATCGGCGGCGCTCTGAATATCACCTCGACGTTTGCCGGAACGGCTTCGGTGACGATGGCGGGCGGCGCCGGTGCGACCCTCAGCAAAATGACCGTCGGTGGCAATATCAACAACGGTGATGTGCTGACGGTGGCGACCGGCACGCTGACGATGCTGCCGTTGGGCGGAACGACCAATACGCTGACGACCACCAATGCCGCTCCGATCAATGCGACGACCAGCGTCACTACCGGAACGATCAACGCTCACAACGCGACGGTTGATGCCGGCGCCGGCGCTTTGGGTTTGAAGCGGATGAACGTCGGAGGAACCGGCACGATCAATGTGGCGGGGAACCTGAGCATTACCTCCGCGACTTCAACAGGCAGTGATGCGACGGTTGATGTCACCAATATCGGCGGTCTTCTCAACGTCACCGGCAACGTGACGGTGACCGGTGCGGCAGCCACGGGACTTAATGCGCTTCTCAATGTGAGCGCGGGAAGTAATGCGGGTCGCGGCGTCACCATCGGCGGCACACTGAACATCACCTCGACCTTTGCCACCACGGCT
>JBILYA010000331.1:0-3172 GCA_044378065.1 Burkholderiales bacterium
CACAACACCCGCGATATCCTTGTCCTTGAGCATCGAAAACACCGCAATCGTCTCGCGATAGCCCGTCATCTGCACCAGATTCAACGCCAGCGCCTCAGCGGCATGGGGATTGTGGGCAACATCCAGAATTACCGCAGGTCGCCCGGGCAACACCTGAAACCGTCCGGGATTTTCAACGGACACCAATCCCGCTCGGATATCGCCGGCGCTGACAGGAATTCGCTCGCGCAAGGTATCCAGTGCTGCAATGCAGGCGCTGGCATTGGCGAGTTGGAAAGTCCCGCGCAAGGCTGGCGGCGGGAGGCCGTGGCGGTTGCCGCCAGGGCCGCGGTAACGCCACTGCTGTTGCTGCATCTCATAACTGAAGTCACGCCCGATCAGCAGCAATTCAGCACCGATGGCCGAGGCATATTGCAGCACCGAAACCGGCGGTTCGGGATCGGCGCAGATCGCCGGACGCCCGGCCCGGAAAATCGGCGCCTTCTCCGCGCCAATGGCTTCGCGCGTGTCACCCAGGTATTCCATGTGATCGAGTCCGATGCTCATCAGCAACGCTGCATCGGCATCAAATGCATTCACCGCATCCAGGCGGCCGCCGAGGCCGACCTCAAGAACCGCAACATCAACTTTGCGTTCCACAAACAGCCAGACCGCAGCCAGCGTACCGAATTCGAAATAGGTCAGTGCCACGCCGGTAGCGACACGCGCCCGCTCGACTGCCGCAAACGCACGGACCAAATCGGCGTCATCCGCATCACGGCCGGCGATACGCACCCGCTCGTTGTAATGGACCAGATGCGGTGATGTATAAACGCCGGCGCGATAACCGGCATGCGTCAGAATGGATTCGAGAAAACGGCAGGCCGATCCCTTGCCGTTGGTGCCACCCACAGTGATCAGCGGAAACGCCGGCTTGAGCTGCAGCGTGTCGCGAACCACATTGACCCGATCCAGCCCCATCGCGATGCTCTGCGGGTGCTGGCGCTCGATGTATTCGAGCCAGTCGGACAGCGTTACAGGATTAGCCATGTCAGCGGGGTTGATGCGCTCCGGGCCGATAGGCGCCGGAGGTTCGGCTTCAGGCTGCCGGCGCCGGCTGCTTCATCAGCAGCGTCAGCAGCCGCGCCAGCGTGTCGCGCATCTGCCGGCGGTCGACGATCATGTCGAGCGCGCCCTTCTGCATCAGGAACTCGGCGCGCTGGAAGCCTTCGGGCAGGGTTTCGCGTACCGTCTGCTCGATCACCCGCGGCCCGGCAAATCCGATCAGCGCATTGGGTTCGGCCACCACCACATCGCCGATCATCGCAAAACTGGCGGATACGCCGCCCATAGTCGGATCGGTCAGCACCGAAATGAACGGCAAACGCTCGTCCGCAAGCCGGGTCAAGGCTGCGCAGGTCTTGGCCATCTGCATCAGCGAGAACAGACCCTCCTGCATGCGCGCCCCGCCGGTTGCGGTAAAGCAGATGAAGGGCAGTCGCTGCTCGACACAGACCTGTACGCCGCGTACAAATCGTTCGCCAACCACCGACCCCATCGAGCCGCCGAGAAAACCGAATTCAAAGGCGGCAGTGACCACCTGGATTTCCTTGATCGCACCCTGCATCACCACCAGCGCATCTTCCTCGCCGGTCTCGGTGCGCGCGGCAGCCAGGCGATCAGGATAACGCTTGGTGTCACGGAATTTCAGGCTGTCAACCGGCGTGACTTCAACGCCGATTTCGTAGCGCCCTTCCATGTCGAGCAGCCAGTCGAGGCGCTCACGTGCCGAGACACGGTCGTGATGACTGCACTTGGGACAGACAAAAAGATTTTTTTCGAGATCCGTGCGATAGAGAACCGCTTCACAGGAATCGCACTTGCTCCACAGTCCTTCCGGAACTGCTTTTTTCGGGACGCCGGAATCACGCTTGATGCGCGGCGGCAGCAGTTTCTGCAGCCAGCTGCTCACCCCTTCACTCCAGCATCCATCGCAGCACGAATGTCAGCCATGAAAGTACGCACCTTATCCGGCGCATCCTTCGGGAAAGCTTCAACTTCCTGCACCAGACGGCTGCCGATCACCACGGCATCGGCAACCTGCGAAATCGCATGCGCCGTCTTGCCGTCACGGATTCCGAAGCCCACACCGATCGGCAATCGTGTAAAGCTGCGGATGCGCTCGAGACGCTTCGCCACATCGGCAATATCGATATTAGCGGCGCCGGTGACGCCCTTCAGTGACACGTAATACAGATAGCCGCGCCCCAATTCCGCCACCTGCTTGAGCCGTGAATCCGAAGTCGTCGGCGACAGCAAAAATATGGTCTCAAGTCCGGCACGATCCAGCGTGGACACCAGCGCTTCGGCCTCTTCCGGCGGGTAATCGACGACCAGAGTGCCGTCAACACCAGCCGCCTTGGCAGCCTTGGCAAAAACCTCAAGACCCATGGATTCGATCGGATTGGCATAACCCATCAGCACCACAGGCGTTTCGGTATCGGTTTTGCGGAACTCGGCGACCCAGTTGATCACATCGTGAAGCGACACGCCGTGCATCAGCGCTCGCTCGCTCGAACGCTGGATGACCGGACCATCGGCCATCGGATCGGAAAACGGCACACCGAGTTCGATCACATCGGCGCCGCCGGCCACCAGCGCATGCATCAGCGGCACGCAGCTGGCACGATCAGGATCGCCTGCAGTGAAAAAAGGGATCAGGGCCTTGCGGCCTTCTTTTTTGAGACGTTCGAATCTGGCAGCAATACGCGACATCGGAGGGTTTCTTGGTCTGAGGTGGCTGATCAGAACTTCAGTCCGGACTTTTCGGCAACGGTATGCATGTCCTTGTCGCCACGGCCGGACAGGTTGATCAGCAGAATCTGGTCCTTGCGCATGCGCGGCGCGAGTTTTGCCGCATAAGCCAGCGCATGACTGGATTCCAGTGCCGGGATGATGCCTTCAAGACGGCACAGTTTATGGAAGGCTTCAAGCGCTTCATCGTCGGTAACCGCAACATACTCGGCGCGACCACTGTCCTTCAGCCAGGCGTGTTCGGGACCGACACCGGGGTAATCGAGACCGGCCGAAATTGAATGGGTCTCAATGATCTGTCCGTTGTCATCCTGCAGCAGATAGGTGCGGTTGCCGTGCAGCACGCCTGAGCGGCCGGCGCACAGTGTTGCCGAGTGTT
>JBILYA010000332.1:0-3168 GCA_044378065.1 Burkholderiales bacterium
CATGGCGCGATTGCGAACGGGCATCGGGCAGCGTGCCGGCCGAGGTATCAAAGCGGCCGAGCGAGCGCAGGTATTGTGCTTCGCTGGCGCTGCTCAGCAGTTGTCCGCATTCGCTGCAGCGCCGTAGCGGACCTTGCTGCAGCGTGATGGCGGAATCCGTCAGTGGCGCTGTGCAGCCAACCGGACAGACGGCCACATAGGGGTGTGCGCTATTTTCCATAACCCATTGTTTTTAAATAATTAATTATAATATTGGCGGGGATGGCCTGCAGACAGTCGCTGGCGCTGTTGATATGGCGGTCACAACCTTCCAGCTTGCACGGTACACAGACACCTGGGCCCTGAACCAGTTGCACATTGCCTCGGCGTTGATTGCCCAAACGATGCCAGGGATTGCTGCTTGCAGAATGCCCATGCGGCCAAGGCCCCCATTTCACCGGATCTGACGGACCGAACAGGGCAATCGTCGGCACCCCGGATGCCGCGGCCATATGGGTCACCGCGGTATCCGGTCCGACATAAAATTTCGCCCGCGCCAGCAACGCGGCAGTACCGCCCAGCGTCAGTTTGCCGCAGAGATTGAGCGCATCGGGCAGCTGTGCGGCGATGGCATTCACATAAGCGCGTTCGTCAGCATCCGGGCTGCCGGTCAGCGCAACACGGAATCCATTGTCGATCAGCCAGCGCGCCACCTCGATCCATCCGGCCTCATGCCACATCTTGTAACGGAATTTGGGATAGGGATGCAGCACGGCGAGCGGTGCGCAGGGCTTACCCAGCGCGGCATCAATCGCGGCAATGTCTTCCGGCCGTGATGACAGCACGATTTCCCCGATGGCGGGAATGTCCAGCGCGGTGGCCAGCGCCAGATGGGCGCGAACGGTGTGCGTGTTGAAGGGGTCGAACGCCACCCACCGATCGAGCAGCCATTGTTTCCAGCGTTGCCCGGGCTGGTCGACGAGCAGTCCGATGCTGCGCCGGCCGGCGAGCCAGGCATACAGCGTGGGCCGGTCGCCGGGGATCAGCGACAGCGCCAGATCGTAACGGCGGCACAGGCGCGCCAGCAGTGACACGTGGCGGGCGACACACGGACGAGCCGGGACGGTCAGCACCTGATCAATATCGGGATTGCCGAGCAGAACGCCTTCAGTGCCGGCGAATACCAGTGCATCAATGCAGCTGTCGGGCCAGGCCTGTTTCAGCGAACGGATCAGCGGCGTGGCCAGCAGCACGTCGCCTATACGACGCGTGACGACGACCAGAATCCGGCGCGGTGCTTCCGGAACGACGTTCATGAATACTGGCTCAGTCCCAGTTGCGCTTCGATGCGATCCGATGCCAAGAGGGCTTCGAGCTGGCGCTGGTTTTCCGGGAGGCGGCTGCGGTCATTTTCGCGATGCCACAGATGAAACACCGGGGCGGCGAACCGCGCGCTTTTGTGACGGACGCCGGCGTGCAGCAGACGGATCACCAGATCGGAGTCTTCCAGACCCCAGCCCGAATAACTTTCATCGAGGCCGTTGACGCGTACGAGATCGTCGCGCCACGCCGAGAGATTGCAGGTTTTGGCGCCGGCCCAGCGCTCGGGTGCGGCTCGACGCCAGTCGCCGTCCGGTAATCGCAGCAGGGGACTCCAGCGATTGATGTCGCCACGAAGCCGGGGCAACAGCCAGGCGGAAAGATGCCGTTCATGAACCGGCAGGTGAAGGCCGAGAGTGCGTTGTGTAAAGGCCTCGGACAGCAGGATGCGGTTGCCGGACAGGAAAAAACCGGCTTCGGCCAGCCGGAAATGTTGCGCAACAAAATCACGCGGAGGGATGCAATCGCCATCGGTGAAAATGATGTAGTCGGCGCGGGTAGCGGCAATGGCACGGTTGCGTGCGGCCGCCGCACGAAAGCCGTTGTCCTCCTGCCAGACATGATGCAACGGGAATGACGCGCGTGCCGCATAGTCAGTGACAACCTTGCGCGTGTCTTCAGTGGAGCCGTCGTCGGCGACCAGCAGTTCAAAACACGGTCCGGTCTGGGCGAGATAACCTTCAAGAACCGCAGCCAGCGCATCGGGCCGGTTGTACGTGGTGACGATGACGGCAGGGTTCAACGCAACTTTCCGTTTTCCAGCATCAGTTTGACGTAGCGGTAGTACGAACCTTCCGCATTGGCCACGGCAAGGATGAAACCTTCACGCCCGTCGAGAAAGCCGAGTCTGAGGATGTAGGTGCGAAAGAATGCCCAGCTACCGTGAAAAACTGCGGTCGCCAGCGAGGCCTTGCGGCCGCGCTCATGCAGCATCCGCGCGCTGGCGGTCGAATACAGGTTCATCTTGCCGAGCATCTGGTCCATGGTTGAAATGGCTTCATGCATCAGCGGTTGCTTGAGCTTGCGCGTGACGCCTTCAACCAGCAGCCGCTCATGTGCCCGGTCGTCGGAGAACCGCGCAGCATCGCGCCGGAACAGGCGGATGACATGATCCGGCCACCAGCCCGAATGTTTCATGTAACGGCCGCAGAAACTCGATCGCCGCGGAACCGCATAGGCAGCAGCCGTCGGTTTGGTCATCGCGGCGCGCATTTCATCGCGCAATTCCGGCGTGATCCACTCATCGGCGTCAATCGAAACCACCCAGTCGCCGGTTGCCAGAGCCAGCGCACGGTTTTTCTGCGGACCGAATCCGGGGAAATCGGCTGTGACAGAGAAATTTACACCCATGGCGCGACAGATATCAGCGGTGTCGTCGGTGCTGCCGGAGTCGACGACGATTGTTTCATCAGCCCAAGCGACGGACTCGACGCAGCGCCGGATCATGCTGCCGGCGTTTTTGGTGATGATGATGGCGGAGACGCGCATTTCAGGTGGAAGGCATTGTGGCTGCAGCTGAAGTGGGGCGAGCGGATTCTAACCCGCCGTAAAGCAATGCGGTCATCCACGCAAACAACAACCCTTCGGTATGGTCCAGAAGCGAGGAATTGAGCATGCAGATCAGAATCATCATCAATACCAGTCCCTGGGCGAGGTTGCGTTCCAGTGGTGTTGGTAATTGCAGGGCGTAGCGCCACTGCTGCCAGAACAGCCATAACAACGCAGCAAGACCAACTAAACCGGTCTGCACGGTGATCAACATGAATTCGTTGTGGGGGTTTTTGGAGGCTACGCTGCCAGTGTCTTTGA
>JBILYA010000333.1:0-3156 GCA_044378065.1 Burkholderiales bacterium
ATTGCCGGCGGCATCACCAGCCTCGCCTGCCCGCCCGACACCGACCCGCCGCTCGACGAGCCGGGCCTGGTGGAAATGCTCAAGTTCAGCGCCAAGAATCTGAATCAGGCGCATGTCTATCCGATCGGCGCACTGACCACCGCACTCAAGGGCACGAATCTCACCGAGATGGCTGAGTTGCGTGATGCCGGCTGCGTCGCGTTTTCGCAGGCCGAAGCGCCGCTCGCCGACACGCAGGTGCTGATGCATGCGCTGCAGTACGCCGCGACCTTCGATTTTCCGGTATGGCTGCGCGCGCAGGACCCTGCACTGGCAAAACACGGTGTGGCGCATGAAGGCGAGGTCTCTACCCGCCTCGGTCTGCCGTCGATTCCGGTCACTGCGGAAACCGTTGCACTGTCAACTATCCTGATCATCGCCCGTGAAACCGGCGCCCGGGTCCATATCGCCCGGCTGTCATCGGCGGAAGGCGTCGCGATGGTGCGCGATGCCCGCGCCCGCGGCCTGCGTGTGACCTGCGACATCGGCATCCATCACGCACACCTGTCGGAAATGGACATCGGCTACTTTGATCCGAACTGCAATCTGACGCCGCCGCTGCGCAGCCAGCGTGACCGCGACGCGCTGCGCGCCGGACTGGCCGACGGCACCATCGATGCGCTGTGTTCCGACCATACCCCGGTGGACGAAGACGCCAAACAACTGCCCTTCTCCGAAGCCGAACCCGGCGCGACCGGTGTTGAACTGCTGCTGCCGCTGGCGCTGAAGTGGGCAACCGAATCGTCGCTCGGACTCTCCGTCGCCATCGACCGCATCACCGCCAAACCCGCTTCCATCCTCGGCATTGATGCAGGGCATCTCGCGACGGGCGCGACTGCCGACGTCTGCGTTTTTGATCCCGAAGCCTACTGGCGCGTCGAGCCTTCGGCGCTGTACAGCCTGGGCAAGAACACGCCATTCTCCGGTTTTGAAATGCGCGGCCGCGTGACCCACACCCTGGTCAGCGGCAATCTGGTTTTCGAAAAGAAATAACTTTAAAAACAATAAGTTATATCTTACGGCGCAGCCTGAAGCCGCGCCCTGCTGTTAAACTAAGCGTGTTTCCCGTGGTCGAACCGGCCACCCCCTGTCGATAACAGAAAACCATTCATGAATCCTTTACTCGATTTCTCGGGGCTGCCCCGCTTTTCCGATTTCAAACCCGCCGATGTTGCGCCGGCTGTTGAACAGTTGCTCAACGAAAACCGCGCGCTGATTGCCCGCGTTGCCGCCGACCCGGCCGCGCCGGAATGGGACAACTTTGTCGGTCCGCTGGAAGACGCCAACGAACGTCTGCATCGCGCCTGGGGTCAGGTCGGCCATCTCAACGCCGTGGTCAACAGTGCGGAACTGCGTGAAGCCTACAACGCGACGCTACCGAAAATCACCCAGTACTACACCGAGCTCGGACAGCACGAAGGCCTTTACGCCAAATTCAAGGCGCTGCGTGCCAGCCCGGCTTACGTCCGTCTCAGCACCGCACAGAAAAAAATAGTCGACAACGAAGTGCGCGATTTCCGTCTCGGCGGCGCCGAACTGCGTGCGGACCAGCGCCCGCGTTACACCGAGATCCGCGACCAGCTGTCGATGCTGGGTTCGCGCTTCAGCGACAATCTGCTCGACGCCACCAATGCCTGGTCGCATTTCGTCACCGATGAAGCCGGTCTGGCCGGGCTGCCGGATGACGCCAAGGAAGCCGCACGCGAAGCTGCCGTTGCCGACGGCAAGGACGGATGGAAATTCTCACTGCATGCACCGTCCTATATGCCGGTCATCCAGTATGCCGACGACCGTGCGCTGCGCGAAAGCCTGTACCGCGCTTACGTGACGCGGGCTTCCGAGTTCGGCGACACCAAACTCGACAATACGCCGCTGATCGCCGACATCGTCAGGCTACGCCGTGAAATGGCGCAACTGCTCGGCTTTGCCAATTACGCTGAATATTCGCTGGAAGCGAAAATGGCGGAAACACCGGCGCAGGTGCTGGAGTTCCTGCGTGAACTGGCAGCACGCGCCAAACCCTATGCCGAACGCGATCTGACTGAACTGCAGGAATTCGCGCGCAAGGAACTGGGCATGCAGACACTGGATGCCTGGGACGTGCCGTATGCTGCGGAAAAACTGCGTGCCGCACGTTATGCCTTCTCGGAAAACGAAGTGAAGCAGTATTTCCCGGAAACCACTGTGCTGCCCGGCATGTTCAAGCTGATTGAAACGCTGTACGGGCTGACCATTACACCGACCGAAGCGCCGCAATGGCATGCCGACGTCAAATTCTTCTCGATCCGTGACCGCAAGGGTGAACTGGTCGGCCAGTTCTATCTGGATCTTTACGCCCGCAATACCAAACGCGGCGGCGCATGGATGGACGACGCCATCACCCGCCGCACCACGCCCAAGGGCACGCAGGCGCCGGTGGCCTACCTCAACTGCAACTTCTCACCCCCCGTCGGCGGCAAACCGGCGCTGTTCACGCATGACGAGGTGATCACGCTGTTCCATGAACTCGGCCACGGCCTGCATCACCTGCTGACCCGTGTCGACTACCTCGGCGTATCCGGCATCAACGGCGTCGAATGGGACGCGGTCGAGCTGCCCAGCCAGTTCATGGAAAATTTCTGCTGGGAATGGGATGTCGTGCAACCGATGACGCGTCATGCCGACACCGGCAAGCCGCTGCCGCGTGCGCTGTTCGACAAGATGATCGCTGCGAAGAATTTCCAGAGCGGCCTGCAGACCGTGCGCCAGATCGAGTTCTCGCTGTTTGACCTGCGGCTGCATTACGACTTTGACCCGGCCGGCAAGCAGACCGCGCAACAGCTGCTGAATGAAGTGCGCCGCGAAGTGGCCGTGCTGTTCCCGCCGGAGTACAACCGCTTCCCCAACAACTTCTCGCATATCTTCGCCGGCGGTTATGCTGCGGGTTATTACAGCTACAAATGGGCGGAAGTACTGTCAGCCGATGCCTACAGCCTGTTCGAAGAAAACGGTGTACTCGATCCGGCCACCGGCATGCGTTTCTGGAACGAAGTGCTGGCCGTCGGCGGCAGCCGTCCGGCGCTGGAATCGTTTGTGGCGTTTCGCGGACGGGCGCCGAAGATCGATGCGCTGCTCCGG
>JBILYA010000334.1:0-3150 GCA_044378065.1 Burkholderiales bacterium
CGGGTGGCTGCGTTTGAGCCATCCCATGAAGCCGGGTACCGGCGACAGCGTGACAAAGGTACGCAGTTGCGGGAAGTCGCGCTTGAGTTCCGCCGCCACCTGCTTGATCAGGAAATTGCCGAAAGACACGCCGCGCAGTCCGCGCTGGCAGTTTGAAATCGAGTAAAAAACCGCCGTCCGCGCCGTGCGCGGATTGATCGGCAGCCGGCCATCGGCAAGCAGCGGCGCAATCGCGTCCGGAATGTCGTGTGTCAGTGCGACTTCAACGAAAATCAGCGGGTCATCGGCCAGCGTCGGATGGAAAAAGGCGAAACATTTGCGGTCCGGCGGATCCAGCCGGCGGCGCAGATCTCCCCAGCCGGAAATTTCATGCACGGCTTCGTAGCGGATGATTTTTTCGAGGACGACGGCCGGCGTGTGCCAGTCGATCGGGCGCAGCTGCAGGAAGCCGCGGTTGAACCACGAATAAAACAAGTGTTCGAAATCGGCGTCGACCTCGCCGAGCTCGGGGTGTTCGCGCAACTGGTCGATCACGTCTTCACGCATGCGCAGCAGGCTGGCCGTACCACTGGGCGCGAAATTCAGGCGGCGCAGCAGTTCGGGGCGGCGTGAGTCGGAGGCTTCGTGGACCTGGCGGATCATCGCCGGATGCGGGTCCGAGAAGTAGGCGCGGATCGCGGCATCGAGGCGCTGCGGGTTTGCGGCAAATCGCGTGGCGAGAACCTGCAGGAATTCGAGTTTGCCCTGTGGCGGCAAGGCGGCATAACGGTCGAGGATGCGCCGGGCGAGTGCGACACCCGAGGCTTCACCCAGTTCCGAATACAGTGTTTCTGCTGCTTCGGCGAGCCAGTTCTGGCGACGACGGTCGCGCAGCGTGCGGCTGCGCGCCGTGACGCCGTTCCAGAGCCGGGCCAGCAGGCCCGACTCGGGAGCAGCGGCAGTATCAGTTGTCGACTTTGGCACCGGACGCTTTCACGACCTTGCCCCAGGTCGCGATTTCCTGCTTCACGAATTTCTCGAATTCAGCGGGGCTCTGGCCACCCTGGGTCGCGCCGAGGGAATCCCAGACTTTTTTGACTTCGGGCAGCGCCATGACTTTGACCGTAGCAGCATACATCCGGTCTACCACCGGCTTTGATGTGCCCTTGACCGCCCACAGTGCATACCAGGTGGTGACGTCCATGTTGACGCCGGATTCCTGCAGCGTCGGGACTTCAGGCAGCAGCGCGGAGCGTTTGGCCGTGGTCACAGCCAGCGCACGCAGGCGGCCGGCCTTGATGTTCGGTGCTGCGGTGCCCATGCCGTCGAAGGCCATATCGACTTCGCCGGACATCAGCGCCGGCGTCAGCGGACCTGCGCCCTTGAACGGCACATGGACCAGTTTGGTGCCGGTGATCAGGTTGAACAGCTCACCGTTCATGTGGTGCGTCGTGCCGTAACCGGCGGAACCGAAGTTGATCTTGCCCGGATTCTTTTTTTCCAGGGCGATCAGTTCCTTGACGGTTTTTGCCGGGATTGAGGGGTGAATGACTACCGCGCTCGGCACAAAAGCCGCAACCGTGACCGGAATGAAATCGCGTTCAAGGCTGTACTGGAGTTTGGTGTACAGCGTTTCGGCAATCGTGTGATGTACTGCGCCCATGAACCAGTTGTAGCCGTTGCCCGGCGCCTTAGCGGCGACCGATGCACCCAGCGTGCCGCCGGCGCCGCCGATGTTTTCGATCAGCACCTGCTGGCCGAGTTCAGTGTTGAGCCGTGCCGCGAGAGGGCGTGCAAACGCATCGGTGCCGCCGCCGGCGGGGAAGGGATTGATGATGCGTATCGCGCGGCTGGGCCAGACTTCCTGCGCGGCAGCGATGCCCGACAGGGAAGCCGCAGCAACGACTGTCACGCCGCATGCCAAGAGTTTTCCGATTTTTTTCATGATGATCTCCTCCATCCTATTTTGGATTGTGTTGGGCCATTTTATGGAACTTGCAAGCGCTTGTATATCGGGCTGTGTCCGCTCAGTCGAAGCGCAATGTGAAGAGGATGTCACCGGCGTTTTCCGCACCTGCCGTGCCACGCAGCCGCCAGCTTTCCGTGAGCATGAAATCCATCCGCAACAGGCTGCCGGCGGTGCCGCCCAGCGTCTGTTCCAGGCGGATACTCAGCTGGTCCGTCAGCTTTTTGCCCAGGGCGACTACACCCAGGGTGCCGTTTTCTCCACTGGCAAAACCGAGTTCGTCCAAACCGACGCCTTCAGCGATCTGCCGCTGCATGGGTTTGCCGCCACTGCTGGTCAGGCTTAAAACGGCGGCCTGCAGAACAGCCATCTGCGCACGGTCGGAACCGGCCGGATCACGCCCAAGCGCCAGCCAGGCCAGCCGGTCGGTATCCGACATGTCCGGCACCGAGACCAGTTTGACGCTGGGACGCTGCAATGAGCCGTTGACTTCAACGCCGACCTCGACGGTCTGGATCTTGCGGATGGCACGCAGGTCGAGTCCCGGGTCGTTCAGCGGTCCGGCGAAGGCAACGGTGCCGCGTTCGATTTCCAGTTGCTGACCGAATACCGAGTAATTGCCGCGTATCGTCCGAACATCGCCGATAGCCGACAATCCGGCTCCTTTGGAGGTGATGCGCAATGAACCGCCGAGCAGGGCATCGAGCCCGTTGCCGCGCACCGTGAGCTTGTCATTGAGTTCGATGCCGATGTCGATCTGGACGGGCAGAGGTACTGTTTTTGCAGCGGCTTCGGTTTTTGCCGAACGCACAACGACGTCGCTGCCCAGTTCGGGTTTGTGTTTGGTTCCGAGGTCATAACGGCCTTCGTCGAGGCTGAACTTGCCGTCCAGCGTGATGCGCCGGTCACGGAAACCCAGGCGCCCGTTACCGTCGATGATGGCTGACCACTGCGGCGCCAGCAGGATCTGCGCATGTTCTGCACGCGCCTGCAGGTCGACGCTGCGCAGTCCTCCGGCGAGTTCAGCCGCACCGGTTGCCGTGATGCGCCCTTTGCCGGCCTTGAGTTCGAATTCGTCGAGCCGGAAGCGGGTGCCGTCGAGAACGGCCCGCAGCCGGCCATCGCGAAGATCGACGCCTGGGCCGACGGCACGTAACTGGATCCGGTCGCCGGTGATGGTGCCCGTAAGCCGGGGATCAGCAACA
>JBILYA010000335.1:0-3146 GCA_044378065.1 Burkholderiales bacterium
GCATTTACCTCGGATCATGGCTGGGACCTGGCGCAGCACGGTGACCGCTTGCGACCAGTGATCGCTGGGCTGCAGAACATGGGTATCCGGGTGAGTCTGTTCATGGATCCGCTGCCGGAAGCGATGATCATTGCCGCGGCTATCGGCGCCGATCGTGTGGAACTCTATACCGAACCCTATGCGGCTGCATTTGGCACCGCAGAGGAGGCCTCAACCGTTGCCCGTTATACAGAAGCCGCCCGTAGCGCCGTGGCCGCCGGTCTTGAGGTCAATGCCGGTCACGATCTGAATCAGGCAAATTTGCCGCTATTTCTTTCCGCGGTTTCAGGGGTGGCCGAGGTGTCCATCGGTCATGCCCTGATTGCGGACGCACTTGAACTCGGCCTTGCTGCCACTGTTGAAGCCTACCTTCGCGCGATGGACCGGACAAAATCATGATTTACGGCATTGGCATCGACGTCATTCAGCCTCACCGTGTTGCCCGTCTGCTCGAAAAATATGGTGAGCGCTTCGTCAAGCGGGTGTTGACCCCGCTGGAGCAGCCGCGGTATCTGCGCAGCGCGCAACCAGTATTGTTTCTGGCCAATCGCTTCGCTGCCAAGGAGGCTTTTTCCAAAGCGATGGGTACCGGCTTTCGATATCCTGTAACACTGCAATGCATCAGTGTTGTGCAGAACCCTGCAGGCAAGCCCAGTCTTGCATTCAACGAAGCGCTGGAGGCGATGGTTCAGCGTAACGGCATTACCAGTCATCACCTGACCATCAGCGACGAATCCAACCTAGCCTGCGCCTGCGTGGTGCTCGAAAAATGAATCCTTCCATGCCTCTCGGACCGGTAATGCTCGATGTCGCCGGCACACAATTGACCGCGGAGGACCGCAAGCGACTGCTGCACCCGCTGGTCGGCGGCGTCATCCTGTTCAGCCGCAATTTCGAGTCCTGCCAGCAATTGCAGCAGCTGAATTCTGAAATTCATGCGCTGCGCAGCCCGGCCCTGATTATTGCCGTGGATCACGAGGGGGGGCGGGTGCAGCGCTTCCGCGAGGGATTCACCCGGCTGCCGCCGATGCGGGAACTCGGCCTGATTTGGGACCGTGACCGTCGCCATGCCGCCGCATTGGCTCGGGAGGTCGGATTCATACTTGCTGCAGAACTCCGGGTATACGGCGTTGATCTTTCATTTGCGCCTGTGCTGGATGTCGACTACGGTAATAGCAGCGTGATCGGCGATCGCGCCTTCCACAGCAAAGCTGATGCGATTGCCGAACTGGCGACAGCCCTGATGCATGGTTTGCGTGATGGCGGCATGGCCGCGGTTGGCAAACATTTTCCTGGGCACGGCCATGTCAGCGCGGATTCTCATCATGAAGTTCCGGTTGATGAGCGTTCTTACGCGGACATTGAGAGTGAGGATCTGGTGCCGTTCCGCCGTTTAGTTGACAGTGGCATGGGCGGCATCATGCCGGCCCACGTGATTTATCCCAAAGTCGATCCTTCTCCGGCCGGTTTTTCCGGGCATTGGTTGAAAGACATATTGCGCGGTGAACTCGGTTTTGACGGTGTTATTTTCAGTGACGACCTCAGCATGGAAGGCGCCAGTGTTGCCGGCAATGTGGTGTCACGCGGGGAGGCTGCACTGAAGGCGGGATGCGACATGGTACTGGTTTGCAACAACCCGCAATCCGCCGATGAGTTGCTGGCCGGCCTGCATTACACGATGCCCGCAGTCAGTCTGGCACGGCTCGCACGTCTGCATGGTCGTGCACATGCGGCGGATGCAGTAAAGTTGCGCGAGGATCCGCGCTATGTATCGGCACTCCATGCGATAGCCGGTCTGGGTGCGCACAGCGGCGATCTGCCGTTTGCCTGAGTAATGCCGAAACGTACGCCAGCGGTCGGTCGCGAGCCTAAACTCGAAGAATTTTCAACGGCCTGCACGCGCTGCCCGCGGCTGTCTGCACACCTTGCCGCGGTGCGCGAGGAGCACCCTGATTATCATGCACGGCCTGTTGCGCCTTTTGGAGACCGTAATCCCCGTTTGCTGATTGTAGGTCTGGCCCCCGGCATGCATGGTGCGAACCGGACCGGGCGGCCATTCACCGGTGACTATGCCGGCGTGTTGCTTTACGACACGCTGCACCGTTATGGTTTCGGCAGTCAGGCCGTGGCGATTGCCGTCGATGACGGTCTGGTGCTGCAAGGCTGCCGGATTACCAACGCCGTCAAATGCCTGCCGCCGGAGAACAAGCCTTTGCCTGCCGAAATCCGTGAGTGCAACGGTTTTTTGCGTGCCGAACTGGAAGGGCTGGCATCTGGTACGGCGATACTGGCGCTGGGTACGGTTGCCCACCAGGCGGTATTGCGCGCCTTTGACCAGCGTATCGCCGACTTTCCATTCCGGCATGGCGCCAGCCATGATATCAAGGGCGGCTGCGTTCGCCTGTTCGACAGCTATCACTGTAGCCGCTACAACACGAATACAAGACGACTGACGCCGGAAATGTTCCGCGAGGTTTTTTCGGCCATCCGCCAATACACCGACCGGCTGACTGCGACGGGCTGAGCATGACGGAACCTTCGGAAATCGCCGCGGGCTTGCCCCATTTGCCGGGGGTTTACCGGATGATCGGCAAGGAAGGCGAGGTCCTGTACGTCGGCAAGGCACTGGACCTGCGCAAACGCGTTACCTCCTATTTCCAACGCAGCGAGACGTTGTCACCGCGGATACGTCTGATGGTGGCGCAGATCGTCACAATCGACACCACGGTCACACGTTCGGAGTCCGAGGCGCTACTGCTCGAGAATAATCTGATCAAGGCGCTGTCGCCGCGCTACAACATCCTGTTTCGTGATGACAAGTCCTATCCCTATCTGATGCTGAGCGGGCATCGTTTTTCGCGGTTGGGATTTTTTCGCGGCAACCCTGACAAGCAGAACCGTTATTTCGGTCCATTCCCGAATTCCGGCGCTGTCCGCGAAAGCATGCAACTGCTGCAAAAAGTATTCCGGCTACGGACCTGTGAAGACAGCGTATTCGAGCATCGCTCACGGCCTTGCCTGTTGCACCAGATCAGGCGATGCACCGCCCCTTGCGTGGGTCTGATCGGCGATAGCGAATATGCCGATGATGTGCGCAGCGCAGAGAT
>JBILYA010000336.1:0-3139 GCA_044378065.1 Burkholderiales bacterium
CAGCGACGCATCAGATGGCCTTGCTCAAAGGGCATGGTCATCTCGACAAGGGCGCAATGATCCGCGTATTCGAGGATTTGCTGGGTGTGCAGTTCCGCAGCGGGGGCGAAAATGTCTGAGTCTCCGATCCGGGTTGATGCCGGTCGTCTGAACGCTTTTGCCACAGCGGTGTACGCCGGTGCAGGAGTGCCGGAGGCAGATGCGCGCCTGCTGGCGGATACGCTGGTGCAGTCTGATTTGTGGGGACATCAGTCGCATGGCGTATTGCGTTTGGGCTGGTACCTGGAGCGGCTGCAAAACAAGGTAATGAATCCGGTGACCAAGCCGGAATTCGTCGTGGATGCCGGCGCGATGGCAGTGATTGATGGCCATGACGGCGTCGGTCATGTGCTGACCATGCTGGCGACCCGCGAGGCGGTCAAACGGGCCAAGCAGCACGGCATTGCCGCTGTCGGCGTGCGGATGTCGAACCATTTCGGCACCTGCATGTATTACACCCGCCTCGGCGCGCTCGACGGGTGCGTGATGCTGCTGACCACCAACGGTGGTCCGGCGATGGCGCCTTGGGGCGGTCGCAAGAAAATCATCGGTACCAATCCCTGGTCGGTGGCGACGCCGGCAGGTAAACACCCGCCTTTCCTGATGGATATGGCCAACACCGGCGTGGCGCGCGGCAAGATTTATCTGGCGCACAACAAGCGCCAGCCGATTCCCGAGGGTTGGGCGATCGACAAGGACGGTGCGCCGACGACCGATCCGCAGGCAGCGATCGAGGGCATTGTGCTGCCGATGGCAGGGCATAAGGGTTATGCGATTGCGATGATGGTCGATGTGCTTTCCGGTGTGCTGACCGGGAGCGGATTTTTATCCGGCGTGCACAGCCCTTATAAAACGGCGGAGAAGAGCAACTGCGGCCACTTCATGGTTGCGATCAATATTGAAGCGCTGCAGCCGCGGGCGCAATTCAATGCGCGGATGGAGCAGTACATTGCCGAGCTGAAGTCGGTGCCGCTGGCTCTGGGCAGCAACGAGGTGTTTTATCCCGGCGAGATCGAAGCCAATAACGACATCACCAACCGTCGCGACGGCCTGCTGCTGCCTGCGGATACGCTGGAAAATCTGGCCTCGATCGCGCGCGACACCGGTTTGACCGGGCTGCTGCCCTTTTGATAATTGCGGATTGTCTGTCGCCGGGGCTATTGCGCCTTGGAAGGGGCTTCCGCTATCGTGTCGAACTCCCGCAGCAGGCGTTTTCAGTGTGACTGCGCATCAAGGATGACGCAGCATCAAGGAAGGTAATTTCCAATGGCAAAAAAGAGCGGCAAGACGGTGAAAAGCGCTGTAAAAGGCGCAGCAAAAAGCGCTGTAAAAAGCGGCATGCGCAAGGGCCTGACGGCCTATGGCGACGAAGGATTCTCGCTGTTCCTGCGCAAGGCCTTCATCAAGGCAATGGGTTACACCGATGATGCCCTCGACCGGCCGATTGTCGGCATCACCAATACCTTCAGCGGCTTCAACGCCTGCCACCGCAATGTTCCGGAACTGATCGAAGCGGTTAAACGGGGTGTGATGCTCGCCGGCGGCTTGCCGGTGGAGTTTCCGGTGATCACGCTGCATGAATCGTTTGCCTATCCGACCAGCATGTATCTGCGCAATCTGATGTCGGTGGACACCGAGGAGATGATGCGCGGCCAGCCGGTGGATTCGGTGGTGCTGATCGGCGGTTGCGACAAGACCGTGCCGGCGCTGCTGATGGGCGCTGCAAGTGCCAATGTGCCGTCGATCATGCTGGTGACGGGTCCGATGATTACCGGTGATCACAAAGGCGAACGTCTGGGTGCCTGCACGGATTGCCGCCGCTTCTGGGGCAAATACCGCGCCACTGAAATTTCCGAACAGGAAATCGGCGAGATCAACAACAAGCTCGCACCCTCAGCCGGCACCTGCATGGTGATGGGTACGGCGAGCACGATGGCGCTGTGCACCGAAGCGATGGGCATGATGCTGCCCGGCGGCTCCTGTGTGCCGGCGGTAATGGCGGATCGGTTGCGCCAGGCGGAAGCCAGCGGCGCGCGCGCGGTGGCGATGGCCAAAGAAAAACTCACGCCCGACAAGATCATGACCGTCGAGGCTTTCGAGAATGCGCTGCGCGTACTGTTTGCCGTCGGCGGGTCCACCAACGCCATCGTGCATCTGGCGGCGATGGCGGGGCGCCTCGGCATCAAGCTGGATCTGGATGCCTTCGACAAGATGGGCCGCGAAACGCCGGTGCTGGTCGATCTGAAGCCGACCGGTCAGGGTTATATGGAAGACCTCTACAAGGCCGGTGGCCTCGCGGTGATCCTGCGTGAACTCAAGCATCAACTGAATCTGAAGGCGCTGACAGTCACCGGCAAATCGCTGGGTGAAGATCTGGCGGAAGCGCCCCCGGCCTGGGACCAGAAGGGGGTGCGCAAATTCAAGGATCCGGTGTTTGCCGGCGGCAGCATTGCCGTGCTGCGCGGCAATCTGGCGCCGGGCGGCGCGATCATCAAGCAGGCGGCGATGGATCCGAAGCTGACCAGGCACGAAGGCCGCGCCGTGGTGTTCGAATCCCTGCCGGATATGGCGGAGCGCGTTGATGATCCGAAGCTCGATGTCAAAGCCGATGACATTCTCGTGTTGAAGAACGCCGGACCGATCGGCGCCCCGGGAATGCCGGAGGCCGGTTATCTGCCGATTCCGAAGAAGTTGGCGGCCAAAGGTGTCAAAGACATGGTGCGGATTTCCGATGCGCGCATGAGCGGCACCGCATTCGGCGCCATCGTGCTGCATGTCACCCCGGAATCCGCCATCGGCGGTACACTCGCACTGGTACAGAACGGCGACCGTATCCGTCTCGATGTGCCGGCTCGCAAGCTGGAACTGCTGGTCAGTGATGCCGAACTCGAATCCCGCCGCAAGAAGTGGAAAGCACCGAAGCCGCGCAAGGACGACACCCGCGGTTACCGCAAGCTGTTCATGGAGCAGATCACGCAAGCCGATGAGGGCTGCGACTTTGCATTTTTGAAAACCGAAATCACCACCCAGGCCCCCCGCAAGCGATGAGTCAACAGAAAACGAAGTCGAAAGCCAAGACTAAATCCGGTAGCGCATCCCG
>JBILYA010000338.1:0-3123 GCA_044378065.1 Burkholderiales bacterium
ACTCTCGGTAGTCCAGGACATCACGATTTACGCCATGGCGACGCTGGCTGAAACCCGGGATAACGAAACCGGAAACCACATTCGCCGCACCCAGAACTATGTCATTACACTGGCCACCAAGCTGGCTGAAAACCCGAAGTACGCCGTGCAGTTGCCGCGCCAGGACATTGAACTGCTCTACAAATCCGCGCCGCTGCATGACATCGGCAAGATCGGCATTCCCGATCGCATCCTGCTCAAGCCCGGACGGCTGACGCCGGAGGAATTCGAGATCATGAAAACCCATGCCGCCATCGGCAAGTCCTCCATTCAGGCCGCAGAGCAGCTGGTGGGGATGCCGGATTCCTTTTTGCGCTTTGCCAAGGAAATTGCCGGCTCTCATCATGAAAAATGGGACGGCAGCGGTTATCCCGAGGGTCTTGCCGGAGAGGCGATTCCCCTGTCGGCGCGATTGATGGCGCTGGCCGATGTCTATGATGCGCTGATCAGCAAAAGGGTCTACAAGGAAGCCTTCAGCCATGAAGTGGCCCGGAACATTATCGTCCAGGGCAACGGCACGCATTTTGATCCGGCAGTGATCGATGCCTTTATCGCTTTGGAGCAGGATTTCATCGATATCGCCAAGCGGTTTTCCGATAACGATGCTGAGCTCACAGCAGCCCCGTCGGTGTCGGCGTCATAGCCGCTCGCAGCATCCCCCTTATAATGGCATCAGCAATAACGGCGGGGAACCCATTGCAATGACTGGTAGCAGCGAGGCCAAAGGTGCTGAACGCGCCCTGGTTCTGGTGGTTGAAGACGATCCACTGATCCGCAAATTGATCGGCATCCAACTGGCTGGATTACCGGTCGAAGTCGTCGAGGCTGCCAGTGGCGCGGCGGCTCTCGAGGCCTGTTACCGGCGGGTGCCGGCTCTGGTGCTGGCGGATATGGGGCTGCCTGACATGAACGGCGCGGGGCTCTGCAGCGAGATCCGTCAGCGTTATCCCGGGACGCCGGTTTGCATCGTTTCCGGAGCATCCGGCGCCGCGGATCGCCGGCTGGCGGCGGATGCCGGGTGTTCCGGCTATCTCGTCAAACCCTTTGCGGCGACAGAACTCAAAGCGCTGGTCACCCGGCTGCTCGCCTCTTCCGAAAGCTGAGCGCCAAAGCCCCGGCAGTTGTGGTCGCTATTTCAATTTGTTGATTTCCACGATCGGATGCAATTCATAGCCCATATTGCGCCTTGTCATGATCAGTTTTTCCGGTGCCCCGGCAGCGGACAGCTTTCTGCGGATTCTGGTCATATGGACGTCGAGTGCGCGGGTGCTCGGGTCCCAGCCCGGACCGAACAATTCGCGGGACAGCGCCTCGCGGGACAGTGTTTTGCCCGGCGACTGCAGCAAGCGGGCGATGATCTGCATTTCCAGTTCGGTGAAATCGGATTCCCCGGCTGTTCCCTTGGCAGTGCGGGTGCGAAAGTCAACATGGACGTTGCCGATCCTGTAGCCCTTGACCACATTTGCCGCCGGTACCGGTGAAGGATGGCGACGTAATACGCTGTGGATCCGTGCGGTCAGTTCATCAAAAGCGAGCGGTTTGCGCTGATAGTCATCCGCCCCGGCGTTCAGCCCTTCGGCAACCGTCGCCGATTCGCAATAACCGGAAATGATGATGATCGGGAGGGTGGAAATCGTGCGCACCCGGCGGATCAAATCAATACCGTTTTCGTCACCCAGCCCGATGTCGACCAGCAGCAGATGGAGCCGCTTGGCATGAACCAGTTCCAGGACCTGGGGGGGCTGGGTGCAGGGCAGGGGTCTCAGACCTGCGCTGAGCAGATGGCGGCAAACGGTTTCGAGTACACGGGGGTCATCGTCGATCACCCCGATGTTGAAAGAGGGTTCGCTGGAATGACCGGGGTGTGCGCCAGGCCGCGCGGGATTCTGGCTTTCGTCTTGTGAATACATGGCTGACTCTTATACTTGCAAATATGAAAAAAACGAAATAAAATGCAACAATGTTAAAAAATATTAAGACTTTTCAGGCCATCCGGCAAGCTTTTTCGGAATGGCTGTAATCACCCGGATCACCCGGCATCAGCGATGCCTGACATTGACCATAAACCGATGACCATGAATACCCCCGATCAAACCGCACTGGCACAGCCCGCCCGCCATCGTACGTTGATGGCCCAGGTAGCCGCAACGGTCAGCCATGACCTTGGCAACATTATGACCCTGTTGCAGGCGGGGGCGTCTTTGCCGGGCTCGGCCGGGCAGACCTTGATGCAGGACGGACTCGCCCGTCTGGGGATCCTCAGCGATGTGATTGCAGCGCTGGACCGCGGCATGATGCCAACCCAGACAACAACCCTCTTGCCGGCGGCGGTTGCCAACGCGGCAGAGGTGATTCGCGGGGCTTTTGACGTCGATCTGCAAATGGATGACGCGCCGACTGTTAACAGCCTGGAGTGCACCATACCCCGTCCGCAGTTGACCGCTGCTGTGTATGCCGCGCTGGACGCGGCCGCGCGGGCCGCGCGGGCCCTTTATCCGGTCCGCCTGTCTTGGATCGATGAGACGCGATTTGCCGGTATCCGTATCGAAGTGCCGGCGATGATCCGCATGCGCAGTTTTGAAAGAGTCGAATTTCCGGCCAGGCATTGCCGTTTCGGGCTCGAACAGGCGCTGACATTGACCCACCGCTTCGGCGGATACGGACTGCATAGTTGCACCGAACAGGCCAGCTTTATCGAATTGCGCTGGCGCAAAACCGGCGCCACGGTGGCTGCGCCTTCCGGGCCGGTCATCTGGCTGGGTTCGACGCAGCAGGATGTGCTGGCACTGGTGCCGGCAGTCAGCGGCTGGCCGCAACATCGTCAACTCCGCAGCCTGCTCGAAGCGGAGCAGGGAATGCCGCGCGCGGTGGTCGGTTTGGTGTCTCCTGACTGGAATGACCGCTCATTGCTGGAAACCCTGCGCTGGTTGAGGGCATCGGGCAGCATGGTATTGCCGCTGGTCTGCGACGGGGATGCGGCGGCTTTTATCACCGAGGAATTCGGTGTTGATTGCCCGATGATCCGCTGGCCGGCCGAGATGGACCAACTGAACGAGTGGGCGACCCGTCTCAGCATGTAATCGA
>JBILYA010000339.1:0-3108 GCA_044378065.1 Burkholderiales bacterium
TGTTCCTTGGTGTCCCCTTCAACATCGCGTCATATGCGCTGCTTACGATGATGATCGCCCAGGTCTGCGGACTCAAGCCAGGCGACTTCGTGCACACCTTCGGCGACACGCATATTTATCTGAACCACATGGACCAGGTGAAAGAACAGCTGTCGCGCGAACTGCGCCCGCTGCCGGTAATGAAACTGAACCCGGCAGTAAAAGACCTGTTCGCTTTCAAATACGATGATTTCACGCTGGAAAACTACAACCCGCATCCGGCGATCAAAGCGCCGGTGGCGGTGTAAGGCATGAACTCAACAGCCAAACCGCGGCTGTCGATGATCGTCGCCATGGCCAAAAACCGGGTCATCGGCGCCAAGGGCAAGATTCCCTGGCACCTGCCCAACGAACTGCAGCTGTTCAAGCAGGTCACGATGGGACATCACATCATCATGGGCCGCAAGACCCACGAATCAATCGGCCGCCTGCTGCCGGGACGGACCACGGTAATCGTCACCCGCCAGCCTGATTACGCCGTGCCCGGCGCCAGGATCGCGCACACGCTGGAACAGGCCGTAGCGCTGTGTGCCGGCGACAGCGAAATTTTCATCATCGGCGGCGGCGAGCTGTATCGCGCGGCAATGCCGATGGCCGACCGCCTCTATCTGACGGTGGTCGATGCCGAACCAGACGGCGATACCCAGATGCCGGCATTCAATCCCGCCGACTGGCAACTGCAAAGCACGAAACAGTATTCAAGGGACGAACGTCACGCCCACGACTACCGCTTCGAGGTGCATGACCGTGTGGCGGCCTAGGCTCGCCGCACTGCTCCTCAGCGTGGCGGCCTGCATCGCACAGGCAGCCGACAGCAAGATCACCATCGAAGACCTGACCCAGCGCGCCGCTGCCGGCGACCGCTCGGCCATGCACACGCTCGCCGAAAGTTATTACGCCGGCAGCAACGGCGCCGATCAGGACTTCAAAAAGGCGGTGGAATGGTATCTCCGGCTTGCCAAAGCCGGAGATGCCCGGGCGCAAACCAGTATCGGCCTGATGTATGCACGCGGTTACGGCGTCAGTAAAAACATGACGGAAGCCCACCGCTGGTGGAACTTCGCCGCGATCCAGAACGATCCCGGTGCGCAGTACAACCTCGGGATGACCTATCTCAGCGGCGAGGGTGTTGCAGTCGACTACGATCGAGCGGCACGCTGGTTCCGCGAAGCCTCACGCCGCGGCCATGTCCAGGCCCAGCACAACCTCGGCATGATGTATCACGAGGGGAAAGGTGTGCCGAAAGATGTACGGCAGGCCTATTACTGGGTGCGTGTCGCCGCGTTGCAAGGTGACGAAGTGGCAGCCGATGCCCTGCCGAAACTCAGGGAAGGCATGACCGCCGCACAGATTTCGGATGCCGAAGCGCAGGCGGCAGAATGGATGAGCCGACTTAAAAAGATGACCCAGTAATCCTCGTCATCCGGCAAGCAGCGAAACAAAGTCTTCGTACTTGTTGCCCGCACTGCGCGGTATATCGTCGACCTGGGACAGCGTGATGTTGAAGGGATAATCCAGGCAATCCTGCAACACCGCGATCAAGCGGGCACCCTCATCGCCAGCCAGCGCACGCCTGAGCACCAGACGCGCCTCGATATGGTCAATCGCGTCCTGCACCAACTGGATCTGCACGATCGGCGCGACATCGCGCCATTTTTCGGATGGAAAACTGGGCCAGTGACGGACGCCGTCCGGACGCACCACCATATTGCGCTGCCGGCCGACAATGCGGCTCAACCTCGGCAGTCCGCGACCGCAGCGGCAAGGCGCACCGACTTCCGCATAATCGCCATTGGCATAACGCAACAACGGCATCGCAAAGTTATGCAGCGTTGACACCACGATCTGACCGGTCTCGCCGGGACGACAGGGTTCGCCGGACTCATCAAGCACTTCGACAATCAGATTCTCGGCCTGCACGTGGTAGCTCTCGCATTCCGGGCACTGCAATGCGATATAGCCCAACTCTTCCGAGCTGTAACTATCGACGATCTCCACACCCCAGATCTCGCGCACATCGGCGCGCGCATCCGGCCGGAGCATTTCACCGTAGGTGCGCACCTCCCGCAGCCGCGGCAGATGCAACCCCAATTCCCGGCTGCGCCGGGCCAGCGCCTGGATGTTGGTGGCGAACGAAATCAGATAATCGGGATCCTCGCGAACCAGCCATTGCAATTGCTCATCCAGGTCAGCAGACAAGCCGCGCACGACGGAAGGACCGGTTACAAAAGGCAAAGTGGCGTCACCCCACTGATCCAGACGCCCTTCCCCGGTCTTGCTACGGATCGCAGCCAGCTTGCCGCTCAGATCGCGGCGGTGCCAGAGATGGTCGCGCAGCAAAAAGGCATTCCACAGCATCTGAGTCCAGCCGGTGCTGCGCGTCAGCAGGGGACGACCCATCGAACCTGATGATCCAGTGCTTCTGACCGAGCCATGCGCAGCTGGCGGCGCATCACTGTGCATCGCAGACCCTGCATCCTGCACATCGCGCCGCGAGCTGAGCGGCAACCTGCGGTAGGCATCCCAGGTAGAAACATCCGCAAACCCTGAAAACCGCTCTCGGTAATACGGTACCGTCGTCACGGCATGGCGGAACACCGATTCAAACTGTTTCAACTGTTGCGCCTGCAACTGCTCCGGCGGCCACCACTGCGACTGCTCGAACTGAAACTGCAGCGCCAGCGCCTGCGCAGCGCGATCATCAGTAATAGCGGGCCACACGACACCGTGCATCGCAGAACGCATCAGATCGGACATCGGATCAACACTTCGCACATGGGGATTCTTCAGTGTAGCACCCGCCTGCAGCCGAGCCCTCAGGTTAAGATGCCACCATCTTCTGTCGCACAACACCATGAACTCATACGACGAACCCCTGGAAATCAGCGCGCCCATCGCCTGGGATCTTGCCGCGCGGCATTGCCGTCCCGACCCTGCGACCGGCTTGACCTGCGCATGGAATCACGGACTCTGGCAGTTGCTGCGTCGCATGGGACTTGCTAGCACTGCGGCACATCGAGGCGACTTCTACCATCGTGAAATTCGAAGTATCGCGTCACGCACGCCGCG
>JBILYA010000340.1:0-3105 GCA_044378065.1 Burkholderiales bacterium
GATACCACGACGGCGTCACATAAGCCTGCGGCCCCTGAAAGATCACCAGCACTTCCTTGCCGTCCGCCTGACGCCAGAGCGGATTTGCCCGGGCCACATGGCCATACAGTGTGCCGTTGGGCGAGGGTTCCGGATCGATAAGCAGCGGCAGATGGTTGGCCTCCGGCACCCCGTCATGAACGGTCACCAGGGTGGCCAGACGATGACTGCGCATCAGCCCATGCATTACGTCGATGCGTTCCTCACGGAAGGCACCCACCTGATACATCGCAGGAAACCCCGCTTAGTCGACGAGTTCCAGCCCGAGGTCGAGCTGGGTCGCCGCGGCAGTCTTGCCGGCTTTGGCACCGTCGCGGCGCTGCGCTTCGACGCCATCCAGATAATCCTGGGTCACGTCGCCGGTGATGTACTGGCCGCTGAAGCACGAGGCTTCGAAATTAGTCACCGAAGGATTGACGCTGCGCACATCACCGATCAGCGCATCGAGTTCCTGGTAGATCAGCGCATCGCAGCCGATTTCGCGGGCGATTTCGTCGTGCGAACGGCCGCTGGCAATCAGTTCATCGCGGGTCGGCATGTCGATGCCGTAAACGTTGGCGTAACGCACGGGTGGCGCCGCCGAGGCGAAATAAACCTTGCGCGCACCCGCGTCGCGGGCCATCTGCACGATTTCCCGGCTGGTGGTGCCGCGCACGATGGAGTCATCGACGAGCAGCACGTTTTTGCCGCGGAACTCCATGCCGATGGCATTGAGCTTCTGGCGCACCGACTTACGGCGGATCGCCTGCCCCGGCATGATGAAGGTGCGGCCGATGTAACGGTTCTTGATGAAACCTTCCCGGTAACCGAGGTTGAGGTGGTTCGACAACTGCATCGCTGACGGCCGGCTGGAATCGGGGATCGGAATCACCACATCGATGTCGAGATGGGCAAAATCCTTTTCGATCTTGCGCCCGAGGCTCTCCCCCATGCGCAGGCGGGTCTCGTAGACCGAGATGCCGTCAATCACTGAATCCGGCCGCGCGAGATACACGAATTCAAACAGGCAGGGATTGAGCGAAGGATTTTCAGCGCATTGCTGGCTGTGAAAGTTGCCGTCGAGGTCGATGAAAATCGCCTCACCCGGCGCCACGTCGCGGATCAGCTGGAAACCGAGTCCGTCGAGCGCCACGCTTTCCGAAGCCACCATGTATTCCGTGCCTTCGGGCGTTTCGATCTTGCCGAACACCAGCGGGCGGATACCGAAGGGATCGCGGAAGGCCAGCAGGCCGTAACCGGCAATCATCGCCACCACCGCGTAGGCGCCGCGGCAGCGCCGGTGCACGCCCGAGACCGCGGCAAAAATCGTCGCCGGATCCAGCTTGTAATTGGATGTATTCGCCGCCAGTTCGTGCGCCAGCACATTGAGCAGCACTTCCGAATCCGATTCCGTGTTGACGTGACGCATGTCGAGGCGGAACAAATCGTTTTTCAGTTGCTCGGAGTTGGTCAGGTTGCCGTTGTGGCCAAGCACAATGCCGAAGGGCGAATTGACATAGAAAGGCTGCGACTCCGCGGCCGACCAGGCCGAGCCCGCGGTGGGATAACGGGTGTGCGCGATGCCGGCATGTCCGGCGAGGCTGCGCATGTTGCGGGTGCGGAATACGTCACGCACCATGCCGCCGCCCTTGTGCATGTGGAAACTGGCGCCATCGGCAGTCACGATGCCGGCGGCATCCTGTCCGCGATGCTGCAATACCAGCAGGCCGTCATACAGCAGCTGATTGACGGGACTACGGGCAACGACTCCAACGATTCCGCACATGGCGCGTTTCCTCAGCCGTACTTGATATGTTGCGCCAGGGCCGGCGGCAGCCAACCGTTGACGCCCAATGCAACCAGTTCCAGCAGCGGCCGCAGCGCAGCTTCACGCCAAACCGGCTGTTTGGGCAGCGACGTGGCACCGGCCACCAGCGCCAGAGCGATCACCACGGCCGCGCCACGCACCACTCCGAATACCGCACCCAACAAACGGTCTTCCAGACTCAGCCCCGCGCTTTTGATCAATTGCGAGGCCGCCACGGCAATCAGGCTCATCACCAGCAGCACCGACAGGAACAACGTGACAAAACCGGCAAGCCAGCGCAGTTCCTCCCCGGGGATTTCCGCCGGCATGATCGCCGCGAGGTCGCTGCCAAACAGCCGGGCGACGATAAACGCGACCGCCCACGCAGCGAGTGCCAGCAATTCACGGACAAAACCGCGGAGGACGCTGAGCAGAACCGAGAAACCGACAATGGCGAGCACCACATAGTCGATCAGCGTCATCGTTACCGGGGTACAACCTTGCCGTCGAGCTGCAGCTTCTGCAGTTGGGTACGCGCCTTCTCTGCGGCCTCACGGCTGTTGTAGGGACCGACACGCACGCGCGTCACCGGCCCATTCGCAGTCTGCACCACTTCCGTATACGCTTTCATTCCGCCACCGGCGATCCTGGCCGGCATTTCCTTGGCTTTGGCGGTATCGGCGAGCGCCGCAACCTGGATTACAAATCCGCCGGTCGCTGCGGCCTTAGGTTTTTCCTTGCTGTCCTTGGCCTTGGCTGGCTCGGACTTGGCGGCCGTCTGCGTTTTCGGCTCAGCCTTGGCAACCGGTTTGGCCGGCGCTTCCGATTTCGCCTCGGCTTTGGGTTCGGCCTTCACTTCTGCCTTTGCTTCAACCTTGGATTCCGGCGGCTTGGCTTCGGCTTTGACTTCGGGCTTCGCTTCCGCCTTCACTTCAGGCTTGGCGACAACCACCGGCTCGGGCTTGGCTTCTTTGACCGGGGCCACTGGCGCAGATACCGCTTCGGGTCTGGTTTCAGACTTCGGCGCAGCCGCAGGATCAACCGGCTTCAAGGGCGTCGGCGACGAGGACAGCACGCCGGCATCCGGCGAAGGAATCTGGATATTGATGTTCTGGTTGACCGGCTTGGGCTCGGAGTCCAGAACCATCGGCAGGACCACAGCCACGGCTGTGACCAGAACGATCGCACCCACCAGACGGCGGCGTGCGCGCTTTTTCAGCTGGAGTTCTTCGTCGCTAACGTTTCTCGCCATGCTTTGATACGCAGTAAACGAAGTAACT